>JANWUW010000087.1 GCA_025057935.1 Thermoflexales bacterium | reverse complement strand
GCTTCCGCATCAACAAGGAAGACAACACGGTGCTGGAAAGCCCGGTGTATGGCATCGCACGTCGCTACTTCGTCTTCTTACCCGTGACGCGGCGTGACGAGGCGCAATTTGTCGGTGCAGCCAGCGCCTGCGCTGCCAAGGCCTCACCAAACGCGCGCTTGATCAGCCAGACGGTGTTCTACACGCCCACTGTGTTCTTCAGCGACACTTGGTTCTACGCAGAAAACCCGAACCCCAACGGCATCGTGCAGGTGCGCGTGCGCAGCTACGGCGGCGACGGGCAATTGCAAGTGTTCTACGAGAACCCCAACTGCAACAACCCCCTGATGATGGCACCGATTGGCACAGGCACCGATCCCGTTGTGACTGTGAGCGGCGTGCCGAGTGGGCCGGTGTATTTCCGCGTGGTCTCCCCGACTGTGCCAGCCGCACCGTTTGGCATTGCATGGCAGGCGTTCCCAGCAAACACCACAGCATGCACAGCGTGGAGCTTGCCACCGAACACGATGCTGTCTTGGACAGCACGCAACACGAATGACTACTTCGCCATCAACCTGCCGGGCAGCGATGTCTTCCGCATTTACGTCCAAGGTCATCCCGTGACCCACACGCAGGTGCAATTGCGTAGCCCGCTCAGCGGCACATGTCCGAGCGCAAGCACGTCGCTGGTAGGACCGTTCGGCATAGTCAACAATGGCACAGCATTTCTCGCCACAGGCACCTCGGGCGGGGGCACATATTACATCCGCGTGGTGACGCTCACACAGCAACCGGGCACGCAGGCTTACCAGATTCGCTGGGAGCCCGTGCGCACTGAGCGCCCAGTATTCTCCACCAACCCCGACCAGCCGCAGAACTGCGTCACTTGCGCCCCAGACCTCAACTTGCCCAACCCGCCTGTGGGCGGCACACGCACCTACTACTGGTTCAGGCTCAACCGCACTCGCGAAGGTGTCGACCGCAATCTTTTGCGCGTTGAGATTCAGATCGCTGGCGTCAACGATCTGCAGCCATGTCCACCAGGCAATCCTGCTGCGGTCGCACCTTACAACACCGGGAACTGGGTAAACATCTCGAATTCGCCTTACGGCGCGGTCACGTTGCAATTCAACCAGGCTGGTGGCTACAACATCCGCATCCGCGCGCTTGACACTAGCAACGCCGAGTACTACTATGACGCCAAACCGCTGCGCGTCGGGTGTGGCTAGCGAGGCTGCTCTCAGCAGAGGGCACATCAGCGCTCTGGCGTAAACACACGCCAGAGCGCTTGTTTCGTGCCTAGCGCGCAAACACGCTGCGCACGAAGAACCACACGTTTGCTGGTCGCTCCGCGAGGCGGCGCATGAAGTATGGATACCAGTGCGCGCCGTAGGGCACGTAAGCGCGCACTGCGTAACCCTGTTGCACCAGTTGCGTTTGCAGGCTGGGGCGCACGCCGTAGAGCATTTGGAACTCGAACGCCTCACGAGGCACGTGATGCGCTGCTGCTTTGCGCTGCACCTGCGCGATCAGGCGCACGTCATGCGTGGCAAACGCCGCCAGCGGCGGAACGCGCCCGCCGAACTCCGCTGGGTAGCGCGTCGCGCGCGCGAGGAGCACTGGGATCAGCGCGGCGTAGTTACGATCCACATCAGCTTTGCGCGCGAAAGCAACGCTCGGCGGCTCGTTGTAAGCGCCTTTGCACAGGCGAATGCGCACGCCGGCATCGGCAAGCGCCACCAAGTCATCGCGCGTGCGGTAAAGGTATGCCTGCAACACGGCGCCTACATTGCCGAATTCGGCATGGAGCTGGCGCACGATGTCGAGCGTCGCCTGGGTGTGCGCCGAGTCTTCCATGTCCACGCGCACGAAGTTGTTCAATTCCTTTGCGCGCGCCACCACGCGCCGCACGTTCTCCATGCAAAACTGCGCGTCAATGTCCAAGCCGAACTGCGTGAGCTTTAACGAGACGTTGGCAATCAGCCCGTGGCGCGCGATGGCGTCCAAGGCGCGCAGATACTCGTCGCCAGCCGCCCAAGCCTCATCGCGCCGTGTCACGCTCTCGCCCAAGAAGTCAAGCGTGGCGCGCACGCCCTTTTGGTTCAAGGCGCGCACCGCCGCGATCGCCTGCTCGAGGGTCTCGCCTGCGACGAAGCGCCGCGCTGCGCGCGCTGCCAGGGGCCACTGCGTCACGACGCGCTGCGCCCACGAAGCCCGCGAGAGCGCAAGGAACGTCCGCTGCAACAGCATTGCCCGAGCGTAGGTTATAGCGCAGCTCGCGTGCTGCGCGTCTCAGTAACCAGTCATCTCCACGTAGCCGACTCCTTGCACAGCGCCGCGCGCGTCGCGCCCTGCGAACGTGACTGCGCCCTCCCAGTAGCGCTGCGTGAGGCGCATTTCCTGATCGGGAATGCGCGCGCGGATCTCGACCTCCAAGTCGAGCGGGAGAACACGCAGTTGCCAGCGTACGGGATAGGTCGCGCCGCTGTGCGGACTCCGCCAGCGATCCAGCACGCGCACGTGCACGGCGTCTTGCTTCAACAGCGTTGTGCGACCGTCGGCCTCGATCAGCGTGCCCTTCGCGAAGGTGGTGTTGCTGGTTTCGCGCTGGCGCAGCTTGAAGAACATGATCTCGCGCCCGTCGTCAAATTGCAGCGAGAACCAATCCCAGCCTTCTACGTCGTCGTCGAGCGCGCTGGTGCTCCACTCACGATCGAGCCAGCTCTGTCCGCGCACCTCGAAGGTGCCGCGCGGCGTGGTGATGCGCCCCTGCGTTGCCAAGCGCGTCATCGAGTAGTAGTAGGAAGCGTTGCCTGGGGTGTTGGATTTTTGGCTCAAGCCCCGTTCGCCGTGCAACACAATCGGCTTCTGGCTCTCCAGCGTGAGGTCAATGGCGTAGCCATCTTGCTCGGCAACCAAGCGCACGCGCGTCGCATCGCCATCCGCGCGCGCGCTAGCGACCGACCAGTTGTGCACGAACACGCGAAACGGCTGCGCCTGCGCGCCTGCAAGCCCAGCGACGCCGCGGCTGTAGCGCTCGAACGCCACATGGTCGTTGGCGTCGGTGTCGGTGAGCGCGAAGTGCGCGAAGTAAAGCTGCGTGAACGCAAGACGTGAATCGCGCGCCTCTAGTCGCGCTTGCTCGTCGGGCGGTACCAGCGCACGGCGGAAAAAGGTGAGCTGATAGCCGAAGTGGCGTCCTTCAGGCGTGAAGACGTTGCCCGTGTAGTACCACCACTCGGTCTGAAAGTCGTCGTGCGGTCCGTGATCCTTGGGGAAGACGAAAGGCACGGGCTGCAGTGCGCGCGCGAAGCGATGCGAGCGCTCATCGCGCTGCAAGCCAGCTACGGTGGCGCGCGCCGCGTCGTCTTGCGCTGGGGATGGACGCAACACCCACCACCCACCCACGCTGAGCGCCGCGAGCACCCCAACACTTGCCGCCGCGCGGAACACACGGCGCATCGTAACCAGCGCAAACATCGCGCCGCATTGTAGGGCGCGCGCCTGTGCGTTTGCTGAGCGCTTAGTGTTTCACCCACATCGCATCGCTCACTAAGCACACGCCGCCGCGCTGCTTCAAGATCGGGCGCACGGCTTCCACGATGGCGGGCAGTTGCTCAGGCTCGCAGGTGGTGAGCAAATAGCTGTTCTTGAAGACGCCGCTGAGCTCGTCGCCGCGCCGAATGCCGCGCTCGCCTTTGCCGATCACGTCGCGAATGATGGTGTAACCGGTCACCCCGTGCTGCTCCAGCAGTTGCGCCACGCGCTCGATCTCCAGCGCGTCGGTGATGATCTCCACACGCTTGATGGCACGCATAGCGCGATTATGCCCACAAGAGGCGAATTGCGCTTAGGTAGAGCGGGATGCCGAGGATCACGTTGAGCGGGAAGGTGAGCGCCAGCGCCATGGTGACGTAGAGCGCAGGGTTCGCCTGCGGCATGGCTTGGCGCATCGCCGCTGGCACAGCAATGTATGAAGCGCTGGCACACAGCACGACGAACAACAGCGCATCTCCTTCGCTCAGGCGCAGCGCATAGGCCGCGCCCAAGCCGAGCGCAGCGTTCAGCAGCGGTAGGGCGAGCGCTCCAACGATGGGAAAAACGCCGAGCTGCCGCAGCTCGCGCAAGCGCCGCCCCACCACCAGCCCCATATCGAGCAGGAACAAGCTGAGCAGACCGGGGAAAAGCGTCTCGGTGAACGGCTTCAGCGCGCTGCCGCCCTCGCTGCCGACGATGTAGCCGATGAGGAGGCTACCTACCAGCAACAGCACGGAGCCGTTGAACAGCGATTCATGCACCAGCGCCATAAGGTCAACCCCGTTGCCGTGATCGCGCTGCGCAAGGCGCGCCAGCAGCACGCCAACTGCGATCGCAGGCGATTCCATCAGCGCGAGCGCCGCCACCATGTATCCGCCGTGCGACATGCCGGCGCGCTGTAAAAACGCCGAAGCAGTGGCGAACGTGACCGCGCTCACCGAGCCATACGTCGCCGCGACGGCAGCCGCGTCGGGCACGCGCAGACGCAGCCGAGCCAGCGGGAACACGTACAGCGGCACAAGCACCGACATCAGCAACGCCGCGCCCAGCACCGCTAACGCTGCAGCGCCGTTGTTCTCGCGCAGCGCCACGCCCCCTTTGAACCCGATTGCGAGCAACAGGTACAGCGCTAGCGCCTTCGGGATCGGCGGGGGCAGCTCGAGGTCTGAGCGCACCAACACGGCAAAGATGCCGAGTAAGAAGAACAACACCGCTGGGTTGAGCAGATTCGCCAAGATGAGGTCTGCACTCATCGTTCAACGCAGCAGCGCGTGAAGCCATGTCGCGAACTGATAGTAAAGCGGCAAGCCGACCAAAAGGTTGAACGGGAAGGTGATCCCCAACGAAGCTGTGAGGTAGATGCTGGGGTTTGCCTGGGGCAGCGCTGCGCGCACGGCAGCCGGCGCGTCAATGTAAGAAGCGCTGGCAGTGATCGCGCCTAACACAAAGCTGCCGCCAAGCGACAGCCCCGCGAGCGCGCCTAGCGTCACCCCCACGACGCCGTTGAACAGCGGAAGGAGCACGCCGAACACCAGCAGGCGCGGACCAAGGCGAAAAAACTCGCGCAGTTGTCGCCCTGCCACCATCCCCATCTCCAGCAAGAACAACGTGAGCACGCCGCGGAAGGGATCTTCGAAGAACGGCTTCACTGAACGGAAGCCGCTCTCCCCGATCAAAGCCCCAATGCCCAGACCGCCCAGCAGCAAGATCACGCTGCGCCCGCGCAGCGTGTCAATCAAAATCTCACTGAGGGGCAAGTCGCCGTTGAGTTCCGCGCGGCGCAAGCGCCAACGCGCGATGAACAGCGCCACCAAAATCGCCCACTCCATCAGGCTGACCAACACTGGCGCGAACGGCTCGGCGGGCGCGCCGAGCTTCTCCGCAAGCGAAAGCGAAGCGAAGAAGGTCACAGATGAGACGGATCCGTAAAGCGCCGCGATGCCAGCAGCGTTGGCGATGTCCAAGCGCAGAAAGGTGCGCGCCAAGAAGTACGCGAGTGTTGGCACGCTCACAGCGAGCGCCAACGTCACCAGCGCAGGCACGAGGATGCTCCCAATCCCAGCCACCGCGAGCTCCGTGCCGCCCTTCAACGCGATGGAGAAGACCAGGTAGATCGAGATCGCGTTCAGCACTGGCTGAGGGAACTCCAGCTCGCTCTTCACCAGCGTCGCGATCACGCCGACGATGAACGCTAGCACAATCGGTGAAAGAAAGCTTGTGCGGACGATCTCAAGGGTGTCCACGTTAGAAATAACCCCGACCCCAGAGTGGCGACACAGTCACTGCTTGCACAAATGTGAAGATGTGTAGCAAAGTTGCCTCAGCGCCCAGCCATTGCCATGCGCAGCGCGCGGGTGCCGAGCAGATCGCGCTCGAACCACGCTACAACGAGCGGCACCGCGACGAAAATCGAGGAGTAGGTGCCGCTGACCAAGCCGATCAGCATGACAGCGATGAACTGCTTAATGCTGGCGCCGCCGAACAGCAGCAGCGCCGCCATCACCAAGATCGTAGTGAGCGAGATCACCAGGGAGCGGTGCAACGTTTCAAGCACGCTGCGCGTGACGATCACCTCGAAGGTGTCGTGGCGATAGCGCACAAGGTTCTCGCGGATGCGGTCATACACCACGATGGTGTCCTGGATGGAAAAGCCCAGCACGGTGAGGATCGCCGTGAGGAACAGCGCGTCGATCTCCCAGTCGAACAGCGCGCTGAAGATCGCTGTGAAGCCGGCGGCGATCAGGATGTCGTGGACCAGCGCAAGGATGGCGCACACGCCGTAGCGCAGCGCGTGCTCCGCCTTGCGGAAGGCAAGCCAAATGAAGAGCAGGATCGCCCCAGCAGCGATGACGATGGCGACGATTGCGGCTTGCGTCACTTGCGCTGCGACGGCAGGGCTGACGGACTGAATCTGTGTGCGCGCCTCGTCCAGCGGCGCGACCTGCGCAAGGGCATTGCGGATCGCCTGCGCGCGCTGCCCTTCGATGAACGTCGTCCGCACTTGCCAGGTGTTCTCCGCAGGATCGCCGAGGCGCGTCACCGATGGGTTAGTGATGCCAAACTGCTGAAAGACTTGGCGAATTTGATCTTCGCTGATCGGTTGCGTGAAGCGCAACTCGAAGCGGTTGCCGGGCAAGAAATCAACGCCGAGCTTCCAGGGCGTGTGGGTGGGCAACGTGATGACGTTGTACACCATCGCCGCCACGCCCAGCACGATGAAGACAAGCGAGATCAAGAAGTAATAGCGTCGGTTCTCGACAATCCGAAAGATATCAAACATCGTAAAGCCTCACGCTGCTTGTACGCCGATCAGAAGGCGCGGGTTCGAGATGGACTCAGCGCGGTCATAGAACACAGCGCGCATGAACGTGCGCGTGACGAACATCGCAGTGAACAGGCTGGTGAGCACACCCAACGAGAGCGTGATGGCGAAGCCGCGCACAGCGCTGGCGCCGAAGGTGCTGCCAAACACGAAAAGGATGAAGCACGTGATCAGCACGCTGATGTTCGAGTCGCGGATGGAAGGCCAGGCACGCTGAAACGCGGTTTCCACGGCGGCGCGCAAGCTGCGCCCAGCGCGCAGCTCTTCTTTGAAGCGCTCAAACACCAGCACGTTCGCGTCCACCGCCGAAGCTACCGAGAGCACGAAGCCCGCGATGCCGGGCAGTGTGAGCACCACTGGCAGCAAGATGAACAGCGCCAACGAGGTGAGCGTGAAAAAGATGATCGCAAAGCATGCCAGCAGCCCGGGCAGGCGGTAGTACAGCAGCAAAAACAGCATCAGCGCCGCCAGCGCGATCACGCTCGCCACAATGGATTTCTGCACCGAGTCAGCGCCTAGGGTCGCGCCAATGTCGCGCGTGGTCTCGATCTTCAACGGCACGGGCAGCGCGCCGTAGTTGAGCACCAACGCCAAGCTGCGCGCGCCCTCTGGCGTGAAGTTGCCGCTGATCTGACCGCCAGTGTCGAGCACAGCGCGGATGAACGGGCAGGAGAGCACTACGCCGTCAAGCACGATGCACAGCGCTTGGTTGAGCTTCTCGCTTGTGAACTGGCGAAAGACGTCTTGAAACTGAGGGCGCACAGCAAAGTTGACAATGTTGCGCCCCACGGTGTCAATGCTCGGCTCAGCGCTAGCGAGGATCTCGCCGGTGAAGGCGGTCTCCCAAAGGCGCTGTGTGCCTGTGAACACTGTGGCGCGCGCCGGGTCAATTGGCTTGCCACCAGCAGCGCTCTGTGGATAGCGCAAGCCGCCGTACAGGCGATAAGTGGTGGAGATCACGCTGCCATCTGGCGGTGGCGCAAAACCACCGTCCACGAATTCCAGCTGCCCTGTTTGCTTGATGAGGTCAATTGCCAAGTTGCGGTCGGTGACGCCGGGCAGCTCGACAAGGATGCGATCTTCACCTTGGAGCTGGATGATCGGCTCGGCAACGCCCAGCCCGCTGACGCGGTCTTCAATGATGCGGCGTGCGGTCTCCATCTGGTCGCTAGTGGGCGCTGCGCCTCCGGGCAGATCGGCAGCGAGCAGCACCTGCAAGCCGCCCTTCAGGTCCAATCCTTGCTTGAGCTGCAAGTCGCGCGCGCGCGCCTCTTGCCAGAAGAGCAAGCTTTTAACGAACTCTGGCTTTGGCAGCGGTGCGACGAGATACGCGGCGATCAGCGTGATCAGCGCGATGACGATCAGACGAATGATGGTGGATTGTCGCATGAGAGAACAGCGCGCCTCGCACTCGGAATTGCGGCGCGATTATACGTGCCCGCAACAAGTGCCCGAGTGCATGCGCAGCGCGTCAGGGTTTTCTTCAAGCATGCGACGCGCGCGCTGCTTCACAGGCAAGTCCTCGCCCTCGCCGTCAGCAAGCGCGAGCAACAAGATCGGCGCAAGGCTCGGCGTCGTGAGGAAGTAAGGCGCATTCGCGGCTACGATCGGGCGCACCACCACGCCGCCGAACCCCACAAACACGTCCACCACATGCGCCGCAGCGAGGTCGCTTGCTCCGTCGCCGACCAACATGGCGCGCGCGCCAGGCGTGCGCAGCTTGGGGATCACTTCTGCCTTGCCATGCTGCGTGGTGAGCGGCGACTCTTCATACATCAAGTAGCACTCGTCGGGGTTGTTGTGTTCGGCATATTGCTGGTAGTCCCACCAGCGCCCACTGAGCTGGTTGTAGGTCAGGCCGACGGCGAAGATGCGCTCGCGCGGCACACCCAGCCACACCCCGAAGCCAATCACAGCATCGGCTAAGCCGCCGCTGACGATGAACACGCGCCGACCCAGCGCGTGCAACGCCGCGATCACTTCGCGCGCGTCGGGCACCACGTGCCGCCGATACGCCTCCTCTATGGCTTTCAGGTCGGCACGCGTTGGCGCGAGCAAGCGCAGTCGCTCCGCGTACACTGCTTGCAGCGGCACGCGTCCGTTCATCGCAGCCTCAGTGAGCTCAGCGATGCGTTGCTCTGCCCCCTTCAACCGCGCCAACGCGTCGATCCCCTCGATGGTCGAAAGCGTGCTGTCGCAGTCGAAGAACACCTCGTCCACTGGCTGCGGACGATGCGCGCGCATAGCGCGCGATTGTAGCGAGGCGCGTCAACGCCACGCGCCGATCGCCGCCAGCGCGACCACTTCGGCGATCTCGCACAGCGCGCCGTAGGTGTCACCCGTCAAGCCGCCAAGCTCGCGCGTCCAACGCTGCGCCAACGCGCTGACCACGAGGCTGACCGCCGCAAGCGCCACAAACGCGCGCCCAAACTCAGGCAACACTGCCGTCCACGGCGCGCCTAACCCAGCGCAGATTAACACGAGCAGCGCAGTCGCCGCTGCAGCCGAGACCAACGCGCGCAGGTGCAACTGTTGGCGGAAGCGCTGCGCCATGCCCTCTTGTCGAGCCAAGGGGAAGAAAAACGCTGCCTGCACGATCGCCCAGCGACCGAGCACCGTTGCGACCAGCACTGCGCGCCACCACGCAGCTTGGGCAGCGCCCACTAGCGCAATCTTGAGCGCGAGCACGGCAATCAGCGCCAGCGCACCCATTGCGCCGATGCGGCTGTCTTTCATGATGGCGAGTTTCTGCTCACGCGGTCGCCAGCTCAGCAGCGCGTCGAAGGTGTCGCTTAAGCCATCGAGGTGCAATCCACCGCTTAAAGCGGCGATTGCTAACACCGCAACCACGGCGCGCACGCCCTCGCCCCACACGTTGCCCGCGATCCAACCCACCCCACAGGCAGCGCTGCCGAGCAGCAACCCCACCCAAGGGAACCAGGCAGCTTCGCTCGTGGAGACAACTTCAGCCTTGTCCCAGCGTGGCGTGGGCAACACCGTGAGCAAGCGCAAGGCTTCGAGCATGCCGCGCAGGGCGCTCATCGAGCGCGATCGTAATCGGGGCGCGTCACGGCTCAGGTGTGAGCACTGCTACTCCCCAGGGCGGCAGCGCCACGGTCTGCAATGTCGTGCCACTGAGGTGTTCGCGAGCGCGCCAAGGCAACTCGAAGCGAGCTGGCTTCTCACCTGCAATCACAATGTAAGCTGAGCCGCGGCGCATCACGTGAGCAGTCTCCAGTGGCACAGGCAGCACGGGTTGCACTCCCGCTTGCTCAGCGATCCAGCCGATCAGCGCATCATGCAGCGGTTCATCCAGCCACGCGCCCAACGTCCAAACTGCGCCGCCATTGGGATGACGCTTGAGCGTGATCGCGGCTTGGGCGTCGAGCCAACCGTTGTAGGGCGCATAGCGCGCCAGCACAATTGTGTTTGCGCCGGGCACCAACCACTCCGCCCAGATGGAGGCAGTGCCGCGCAGCCACGCGGGCGCTGCTTCAGCCGGCACCAACGCAATCGGTTCGCGCAGTGCGAAATACTCCTCAACGTGCACGCCAGCGAGGTCTTGCAACAGCGCCGGCGGGCGTTGCTGCCAAAGAGCGTTATCGCGCGTCTTCACACCGCTGCGCACGCCGAGCACCAAGTGCCCTCCTCCAGCGACAAAATCGCGCAACCTTTGAGCGATCGCCTCATCCATGATGTGCGGCGCAGCGATAACCAACTTGTAGCCTTGCAGGTCGGCGTGCGTTGAGAGGATGTCCACGGCGATGTTGCGCCGGATCAGTGGAGTGTAGAAGGCGCGCAAGTAGGCAAGGGGGTCGAACCGCGCGTGATGACGCTGGAAATCGATCGCCCAGCGGTCGGCGTAACTGTGCAGGAGCGCGACCTCGGCGTGCAACGTTGTGCCATCGAAGAGCGTGCCCACGCGCCGAAACGCCTCGCCGAGGCGCTTGATCTCCTCGTAGATGGGGCGCGGCTTGCCATCGGGCGCAATGAGCGAGCCGTGATATTGCTCTTGCCCGTTCAGCGCATTGCGCCACTGCCAGTAGCACACCGCATCAGCGCCATGCGCCACCGCAGTCCACGCCACGGCAAACGTCTCGCCCTTCGCCTGAACCTGGTTGACGTCTGACCAGTTGATGCTGCCAGGCTGCGTCTCCATGAGCCAGAAATTGCGACGCTTGAAGCCGCGCGTGAGGTCGTGCGCGGCGCAGTCGCGCTCAAAGCACAGCGGGCCCTCGGGGAAGTACTGATCCCAAGCCGCGAAGTCCAAGTCCTCGCACAAAGCGTAGTGGTCGAAGCCGTCGAAGAAGCCCATGAAGTTATGCGTGACCCATTGCTCTGGGCGCGCATAAGCGCGGATGACCTCGACTTGGTTGCGAAGGAAGCGACGATACACATCTGTGACGAACTGACGCCACTTCAAGCGCAGCCCCGGGTTGTGCGGCTGATTGAAGCCATGCGCACCGCTGAGCGGCAGAGGGATCTGCGACCAGTCGGTGTAGTGCTGCGACCAGTAAGCCGTCGCCCATGCTTGATTCAGCGCGTCCAACGAGCCGTAATGCGCGCGCAGCCAAGCTTGGAAGGCGCGGCGGGCGTTCTCGCTGTAGCTCACCGTGTTGAACTCGTTGTCGATCTGCCAGCCGATCACGCGCGGATCGCGCCCAAAGCGCCGCGCGAGCTGCTCCACGATGCGACGACACAACGCGAGGTAACGCTCGCTCGTCACATCGTAGTGGCAGCGTGTGCCGTGCGTCGCGGGGCGCCCATCGGGGTTCACCGCGAGCACATCAGGGTAGCGCTGGGTGAGCCAAGCCGGCGGCGCAGCGGTAGGCGTGCCGAGCACACAAGCGATGCCGTGCTCAGCCGCAAGCGCAACAGCGCGCTCGAGCCAATCCAGCGCGAACTCGCCTTCTTCTGGTTCGAGCGAAGACCAAGCAAACTCGCCCAACCGCACAACCGTGATGCCTGCCTCGCGCATCAGACGCACATCCTCAATCCAGCGCGATTCAGGCCAATGCTCTGGGTACCAAGCAACGCCCAAGTGGAGCGGCATATCTGTGTTGTCCTCCGTCGCGAAGAATTGCCTTTCTCAGCCCTTCAGACCGCTGCTCGCAACGCTTTCGACGTAGTAGCGCTGCGCCAGCGCGAAGATCAGCGTAGGGGGCACAATCGAAATGGCAGCACCAGCGAGGATCAGGTTCGGACTATCTGCCGCGCGCCCACGCAGCACGTTCAGCGCCAGCGTGAGCACCTGCGCGCGAGTGTTGCCCGTGTTCACCACGACCAAGGGCCAGAAGAAGCTGTTCCAAGCATGCAAGAAGGCAAACGTCGCCAGCGTTGCAAGCGCCGGCACGCTCGCGGGCAGGAAAATGCGCGTCAGGATCGTCAAGCGCGAGGCACCGTCGATCAACGCAGCCTCCTCAATCTCGCGCGGGATGGTGATGAAGAACTGCCGCATGAGAAACGTGCCGTACGCAGTGTAGAGCCACGGCAGAATGAGGGCGGGCATGGAGTTGATCCAGCCGATGGCGACCATGAGTTGATACAGCGGAATGATCAAAACCACAAATGGCACCATCACGGTGCCAAGATAGACGAGAAAAAGTTGGTCCCTACCTGGGAACCGCAAGCGAGCAAAAGCATAGCCGCCGAGCACGCTCGTTGTAAGCTGACCGATCACCGTGAGCAAGGTGATGAGCGCAGTGTTCGTGAGCGCGCGGTCGAAGCCCAGCAAGCTCACCACGGCGAGGTAATTCTCCGGGCGAGCAGTCAGGCGCGTGACGGGCGGGCTGAGACGCACGTTAGCCACAGCGACGTCTTGCGGGTTATCTGGGTTCACAAAACGGCCGACGGCTGTCCGCGTGAGCACTACCATCTCCTGAACCTCGCCGTTGACGGACACGAGATACACTGGCGCTTCCACGCCGTTCAACATCACTGTTTTGGGCGTCTCCCCGCCAGCAACTTTCACTTCGCCAAAGCGGCGCATCACTTGCCGAGAAGGGTCGGGCGTTCCATCAGCTCGCAAAGGGGCGAAGATGCCCACACGCACGTTGTCCTCCACGAGAGCCATCGGCAGCAGCTCGCTGTTCTCGCGCCTCACCCAGTGCAGGGGCAGCGGGCGTTCGTAGCCTGGCAAGGTGATGGTCACTTGCTCGCGCGGCAGCAGGCGCGGCGGGTAGCTAAACGTGTCCGCAGGCGTCTTGAGCGAGGTAAACACCATCACGAGGAACGGGAAGAGCATGATCACCGCGAAGATGGTCAAGACCGCGTAAATCGCCGCAGCGCGGAGGAAGCGAAGAAGGCGATACCACATGGTTGTCCTCCGACTAGAGGTCATAGGCACCGCTCGCCTGTCGCTGCCGCCGGAACTGGAAAAGCGTGAAGATGAAGATCACCACGAACAACACCCACGCCAACGCGCTGGCGTATCCCTGACGAAAGCTCTGGAAGCCGTTCTGATACAGGTTGAGCGTCATCGTGAGCGTAGAAGTTCCGGGTCCGCCTGTGCCGTTGCTGATAATGAAAACTTGATCAAACACCTGCAAGGCTTGGATGGTAGAAGTGATGAGCACGTATAGCGTGGTTGGGGCAAGCATTGGCAAGGTGATGTAGAAGAACCGTTGGCGACCATTCGCGCCGTCCACAGTGGCGGCTTCATACAGCTCACGCGGGATCGTCTGCAATCCTGCAAGGAACAGCACCGTGTTGAAGCCGATCCACTGCCAAGCGCTCATGATTACTACAGAGAGCAAGGCGTAATTGCTGTCGGCGAGCCAGCGGATTTGTGGATCGGGGATGCGCGTGCCAAGCACTTGGTTGATCGCGTTGATGGCGCTCGTGATGAAGTAGTTGATCCAGCCGACCTGCGAGTTGTACATCCATTGCCAAATGAGCGCGACGCCGACCACTGCAGCGATGCTCGGGATGAAATACAGGGTGCGGTAAAGCCGCATGCCCGGCAGGCGCGTGTTGAGCAACACCGCCAGCAGCAGCGCCGGCACTACCGAGAGCGGCACAGCCATCGCGCCAAAGCGCAGTGTGTTGCCCAGCGCGATCCAGAAAAGCCGATCGCGTGCGCCCACGAGAAAGCTTTGCCCTGGGAGGTGGACGCGAAACAGCTCCGAATAGGCGCGGATGTCGAGCGCTTCGCTAGCGGGCTGGTCGGGGGTGGCAAGCGGCTGCACCACAATCGTGAACACGCGCGCGTAGTTTTCCAACCCCACCCAATCGCGCCGAGCGAAAGCATCCCAGTTTGTGAAGCTGACGTAGAGCGAGAACAGCAGCGGCCCTGCGAAGAATAGGGCGAAGCCCAGCAGGTTTGGCGAGAGGAAGAGCCACCCTGTCAGCCGCTCGTTGAAGACGCTCCTCGCCCCAAGCCACAAGGCGACTGGCGCGCGCCACATCACGCGCAGCATGAAAAGCGAGGCAATCATGAGCCCAATCCACCCCAGCGCCTCCCAGCCGCCAGCGACCAACTTGGCGACCCAAGAAACCAGCGCTGTCGTGATGCCAACCGAGAGCGCCAACCCCACCCCGCCAGCGATCATGACAGCAGCGCCGATGGCGCGGCGCAGCGGCGAGACAGGACGTTCGCGGCGCTCATAGGTGCGCACTGCGTAGCCCACCACAATCACGAAAGCCATGAGAAATGGTGTCCCGCGCGCTGCGTAATCAGCGAGGTCGTCCAACCCTTTGAACCAATCAAGCAAGCTGGCGAGTCCTATCAGCGCCGCGACGAACACGAGGTAGTGCGTGACTAACGAAAGGGTGCGCCCCAAATGCGCGCGCCGAGCGATGCACAGCGCGGCTGCTGCGCTCAGCACAGCAAGCCATACGGCTGCAGCATGCGCTGCGCCGCGCACCACATCCAGCGCGTGCCAAGCCCTGAGCAGACCGCTGATGCCTACACCAAACAACCCGAGGCTCAGCACTCCATGCCAGATCACGAGAAGTGCCAACACGCGTGCGGGAGACATGGCGAGCCTTATTGTGCGCCTAGATCGGCGAGCTGCTTGCGAGAAACGTCACCGCCGAGGGGGTCTTCAATTTGCTCGGCGGTGACGTCCTGCCTAAAGCGGAGCCATTAGCTTGCTGTCGCGAGGGCGCGTTCAAGGATTGAACGCCTTGCTGGGTTCATCACAGGCGGTCTTTGCAAACTCCTCGAGCGTGATCTTGCCCGTGAGCAGATCGCTGACCTTCGCGCCCATAGCGCGGTCGAAGTCAGGCCAGCTCCCTGTCCACAGCGGTCCCTCAGCGGTGGGCTTATCCGCGAGACCGTTGAGGAACGCCTGATTGTTCTTCTCTGGCAAGATCTTCAAGAACTCCTGGAAGACAGCTTCACCACGGCGGCTGGGGATGTTTGTCCCACGTGCAGCAACTTTCGCCTGGACATCAGGCTGCGTGAGCGCATCGACCAGCTTCCAGGCCAGTTCGGGGTACTTGGTGTTCTTGTTCACCACGTAAGCACCCCAGAACAGCCAGTTGCCCATGTGCCCGCTGGGGCCCTTGGGCAGCTCGACCACATCCCAATTGAACGAGACGGTGCTAATGCCAGGCGTCGCCCAGCGACCGTTCTGGAACATGCCTACCTTTCCTGCACGGAAGGGCGGCTCACTGTCCTCGCCGTAGGGCACTGCCAGACCCTCGTCGTAGAGCTTCTTCAAGAAGGCAAGCCCCTCGAGTGACTCCTTCGAGGTCAAGTTGCACGCATTGCGCTCTGCGTTGAAGAACCCGCCGCCAGCGGCGTTCATGAAAGCGCCGTAAGGTCCCCACCACGCGTTCATACCGAAGCCCTTGATCTCGCCGCCCAGCGCAGTGACCTTGCGCGCAACCTCCTCAAACGCTGCCCAGTCCCACTTGCCTGCCTTCGCCAGCTCGCGCGGGTCGGGCGCGCCGGCTTCGTTGATCAGGTCAAGGTTAAGGTAGAGCACAAACGTGGAGACATCGCGCGGCAACCCCCACAGCACCTCACCCGTCTTGCCCGTAGCTGGGTTGTAGGTGAGGTGGAACATGGGCTCGGGGTAAAAGTTGTCGTCGCTGTACCCCTCGGTCTTCGCCGCGTAAGGACGCAAATCGAGCAGCAAGCCACGCTGCACGAAGTCGGCAATGTCAGTGCCTGGGATCCAGAACACATCGGGCGCCGTGCCAGCAGCCAACTCTGTCTTCAGGACATCTTGGTAGCTCGCGGTTTCGCTCCCGCCCGGTTCGTAGACGAGCTTGACGCCGATCTTTCTGGAGACTTCCTCGCTGATGCTGGCGTAAACATCCGCCTCCTCCTTGTTGTCAGGGCGAGTGCGCCAGCGCAGCACGACCTCTGCTGCTTCAGTGGGCGCAGCCGTTGGCTCAGTTGGCTGCTCGGGTTGCGCTGGTGCAGGCTGAGCCGGTGCGGGCTGCGTTGGTGCGGGGGCTGCAGGAGTGGCAACGCAGGCTGCAGAGAGCACCATCGAAGCGGCGAAGGCAAGACGGACGAAAGAAGAAAGGTACGACTTCATGGTCTAACTCCTCCTGTTGTGTCGGGTTTTCAAAAGCGATGCGCCGACAGCGAACATCGGATAATCCACGGGATACGTTTGCGAGTGCTGTATAAAAATCCCGTGAACGATCACAGTTTAACGCAGATGGCGAAACATGTCAACCAAGCCTCGTCGCGTGACCATTCACGATGTAGCTAAGCACGCGGGCGTCTCAGCGCAAACAGTCTCGCGTGTGCTCAATGATCACCCCGACGTCTCAGAAGCCACGCGCGCGCGAGTGCAGCGCGCCATTGCCGAATTGCGCTATCGCCCTAGCGCTATCGCACGCAGCCTGATCAAGCGCGCCAGCGGCATGATAGGCGTGGTCGCCAGCGGCTTCCACTTCTTCGGACCAGCGCAGTTGCTGGCAGGCATCGAACGGCAAGCAACTGAGCTGGGCTGGCAGCTCATGCTGCAAGTAGCAACAGACCCCAGCGATTACGACCGCGTCGCCACCACGCTGATCGCGCAGCAAGTGGAGGGGGTTATTTGGGCATACCCTGAGCTGAGCAGCGATCGCGAGCGCGCATTTCATCAACAACTTCGCCCCCATGCGCCAATCCTCTTTCTCAGCATGGAAGCTGGTTCGGGAGAGGCGGTGCTCAGCGTGGATAACCGCCTAGGGGCGCGGCTCGCAGTGGAGCACCTCATCGCGCGCGGGCGTCGTCACATTGGCTTGATCACCGGACCGTTGACCTTGTGGTCGGCGCAGCAACGCCGACTCGGCTGGGAGGACGCGCTCGCCTCAGCAGGATTGCCACACACCGAGCGGCAGGTTGTGCAGGGTGATTGGAGCGCAGAGAGTGGATGTCGTGGACTGCGCGCGCTTCTTCAGCAATACCCCGAGTTAGACGCTGTTTTCGTGAGCAATGACCAGATGGCGCTCGGTGTGCTCTACGCTGCGCATCAGCTCGGGCTACGCGTGCCCAAGGACCTCAGCGTGGTGGGGTTCGACAACATGCCGGAGTCCGCGTGCTTCATCCCCGCCCTCACCACCGTGCATCAAGACCTCTTCGCCTTAGGTCAGCTTGCAGTGCGCGAAATGGATCGAGTGATCCGCGCGCGGCGCGCTGGCAAACAGGCAGCCATCGCGCCGTTGATGCTGCAGCCTCGCCTAGTAGTGCGCGAGAGCAGCTAGGGCAGCGCTGCGCGAATCAGCGATCCTCAGACTCGTTCACTGCCTCTCGCTGACGCTGCACCTCAGCCTCGAGCCCACTTCGCCAGTCCTGCCAACGACGGCGCGCGTGATACGCCAACAGCATCAGTGTTGGCAGCACGACGATCAGCGCGAAGTAAGGGAGAGGGTCAATCAGCGGCACTGCGCGCGCTTGGTCAAGGTTGAACAGAATGAGCGTGAGCGAGAGCCAAACCGTCGCCGTGTTCGGCGCGGGGTCGCCAGCGTGCCATAGCCGCAGACCCTCTGTGCGCGTGCGCGTAAAAGGCCAGAGCAAATTCGAGCCCATGAAGCCCAGTTGATCCTCGAGGATGTGGGTCGCCATGCCCAGCGCTGCCACTACGCCCGCAAGCGTGCCGAGCAACATGCCCACCATTAACCCGAGCAGCACAGCAAGCACTAGTGAGTGCGACCACACGCGATGCCAGGGGAGAAACTCGATGCGCACTGCGCCGTTCGGTTGCGCGGTGAACTTGAGCGAGGGACCGCCTAGCTCGATGATGTCGAGCGCGCCGTCGTAGCCATATTCGAGAGCGCCGACCGCAGCACGCCCTTCGCGCTCGCCGAGCGTCACCACCACTTCGCTGCGCTGCACGTCGAAGCGCACGCGATACAACACCCACTCCACCACGCTGATGCGCGTCGGGTGCAACTGGACGACGCGCGGCTTCCCTTGTCGCGCGGCTGCAATTTCGCGCGCAAGGGCATCGGCGATCGCTTGCGGATTCGGTGCCTCCGCGCTCGGTGCAATGTCAGCATCGCGGCGCTCCAAGAAGCGCGCGAATCGGAAGTCGAGGAAGTCGGGCAACATTGCCGCCGCGCCGCCAAGCGCGATGAGCAAACCGCCGCGCTCAGCATCCGCCACAACGCCGGGCACAAAAGTGGCAACGCACAGACCAGAAGCGAAATGCGCGATGCCCTTCACAGGTCGTGATTCAGCACGAAACGTTCGATCGCCACTGCTGCGCCATCCTCGTCAATGCTTGGCGCCACCCAAGCTGCGAGCGCCTTCACTGGCTCTGGCGCGTTGCCCATCGCCACGCCAAGCCCCGCCCACGCAATCATCGTTGCATCGTTGTCCTGGTCGCCGATCGCCATGACCTGCGCGCGCGGCACGCCTAAGTAATTCGCCAGCCATTGCAGCGCTGTGCCTTTGTCTGCGCCGAGCGGAGTGACCTCGACGAAGATCGCATGCGACTGCATCACGAGCGCGCGTTCGCCGACGTGCGCGCGCAGCGTTTCCAAAGCGCGCGGCGCATCCTCCGGCGGCACACGAAACAGCACCTTGTCGGTATCGCGCGCCTGCAACACTGCGCACAGATCCTCGGCGAGAATGGGCTGAAAGCCGATCAGCGTTTGGATGCCCGCAAAGAACGCAGCGTCATTGATGTAGATGCGGTTGTCTTGGTACACCACAGGCTTCCACTCAGGGTAGGCACGCACTACTTCCACTAACTCGCAGCTCAGCGCATGGGGCAACGTGACATGCCGCAACACACGCTCGCGTTGCAAGTCGTACACCATGCCGCCCTGCAGGCAAAGCAGCGGCGCGTTAATGCCGATGCGTTCCGCAAAGGGGCGCGCGCTGGGCAAGTTGCGTCCTGTGGCAACCGAGACCCACACGCCGCGCACCATCGCGGCGCGCAAAGCCTCGAGCACGCGCGGGCTGATGCGCCCTTCGTGATCCACGGTCGTGCCGTCGAGGTCCACCTCAAGCAGTCGGATCGGTTGCACAGGCGGCTGCGGGTCGCGGCTCATGTGAGGCATGCAGCGAAGACGTTGTGCAGCCGGTCGAGCATCACGCCCTTTTGCTCAGGCGCCAACAGGTTCGTGAGCAACACGAAGCACACGCCCTGTTCAGGGTATATCCAAAACATGCAGCCGCCCCAGCCATTGTGCCCATACTGGGTGCGCACGATTAAGTCGTAGTGGTTGATCGGCAACATCCACGTCAGCCCAACCTCTGAGCCGATGAACTCCTCACCAACGCGCAGCGGCGGGATGCCGATGGTGTGCGGCGTGGTCATCGCCTTGAGCGTGAGCGGCGCAATCACACGCTGTCCCTCTAGGCTGCCGCCGTTGAGCAGCGCGCGCCCAAGCGTGAGCAAGTCTGAAGCAGTGCTGAACAAGCCGCCCGCTGGCGTCTTCAGGCGCAAAAAGCGCGGGTAGTCCAACAGTCCTTCGGTGCCGTGCATGGGCATGGTGCGATCGGGGCTTGCCTCGTGCGCCGCGAACGAAGTGTCGCTCATACCTAACGGCACGAAGATCGCGCGCGAGAGATACGCCTCTAGCGGCTCTCCACTCACCGCTTCGATCACTGCCTGCAAGCCGACGAAGGCGAGGTTGTTGTAGAGCTTGTAGGTGCCGGCGCGGAACTGCATTGGCGCGCTGATCAGCGCCTGCATCGGTGTGATCGCGCCTTCGGGCAAGATCAAGCGCGCGAGGTCGGCTGCGGTTTGGTCAATGCCGGAAGTGTGCGTGAGCAAGTGCCAAATCGTCACGGTATCGCTGCGTGTGCGCCCAAACTCGGGCACGTAACGCTGCAGCGGGTCATATAGCCCGATCTTGCCCTGCTCCCACAACTGCGCCACCGCCAGCCCCACGATGGGCTTGGTGACCGAGAAGAGCATGTAGATGCTGTCTGTGTGCGCGTTGAACGCAGCGATGTCGAGGATGCGCGTGGCGTCGGCAACGCCGACCACGGCGCTGGGCAATCGCCCCTCGCTAACCAGATGACGAACGTAGTCGAAGAAGGGAGCAAAGTGATGCGCCATAGTGTTCAGCCTCCTCACTAGGAGACAATGGGGATGATCATCGGCTTGCGGCGCGTCTCGCTGTAGATCAGACGGTTGAGCGCGTCAATTGTGCGATTCTTGATAGCGTCCTCGCTGGCACCCGGCTTGAGATCGCGGAGCGCCTCGCTAACGGTCTGCGCCATAGCGCGCATGAAGGCGTCGCTCTCCTTAAAGTAGATGAAGCCGCGGGTGATGATCTCCGGCGGCTTGGCGAGCTTCCCTTGTGCGTCGCGGTGGATCACAACCACGACGAAGCCGTCGCGCGCCAGTGCCTCGCGCTCACGGATCACGCTGCGCTCCACGTCGCCCACGCCACTGCCGTCCACGAAGACATAGCCGCCAGGCAGGCGCGGCAGTTGCTCAGCCTTGCCCTCGTGGAAGCGAATGGGGGTGCCGTTCTCAACGACGAAGATGTTCTCTGCGGGAATGCCCATCTCTCGCGCCAGACGTGCGTGCGCTCTCAACATGCGCAGCTCGCCATGAACGGGGATGAAGAACTTGGGGCGGATCAAGCTGATGAGCAGCTTCTGCTCCTCCTGGCTCGCATGCCCCGAGACGTGCACCTTCGCGACGGGGTCGTAAAACACCTCGGCGCCTTTTTGGAACAAACGGTTGATCACGCGATGCACATACTCCTCGTTGCCGGGGATGGGGTGCGCGGACATGACAATGGTGTCGCCGGGGACGACGTTGATCAGCGGATGTTTGCCCACCGCCATCCGCGCCAACACCGCGCTCGGCTCGCCTTGGGTGCCGGTCGCCACAATCGCGACCTCGTGCGGCGGCATTTTGATCGCGTCCTCGAGCCGCACCAGCATCCCGGGCGGGATGGTGAGGTAGCCCATCTTTTGCGCCATCTTCACGTTCTCGCCCATGCTCGTCCCGGCGATGGCGAGCTTGCGCCCGTAGAGGTCACATACGTTGACCACCTGCTGCACGCGCGAGATCAGCGAGGCGAACGTCGCCACGATGATGCGCCCCTCAGCATCCCGAAAGATATGCTCGAATGTCGGCTCGATCTCGCGCTCGCTCGGGGTGCTGCCTGCGCGCTCAGCGTTGGTGCTGTCGGCGAACAGCGCCAACACCCCGCGCCCGCCCAGCTCTGCGAGCTTGGCGAAGTCGCTGGGCTTTCCGTCCACAGGTGTGTGATCAAACTTGAAGTCGCCGCTCAGCACCACCAAGCCAGCAGGCGTCTTGATGCCCATGCCGATGTTGTCGGGGATGCTGTGGCACATGCGGAAGGTCTCGATGTGAAACGGGCCGATCGTCACCTCGTCACCAACTTTAATGGTGTGCAATTGCACGCGATCCAAGAGCTTGGCTTCGCGCAGTTTGACCTCAAGCAAGCCGCGCGTGAGCGGCGTGGCGTAGATCGGCACGTTCGGGAAATCGCGCACAACGTAGTGGATGGCGCCAGTGTGATCCTCGTGACCATGTGTGATCACGATGCCGCGCACCTTGTGGCGCTTGTCCTTCAAGAAGTTGTAATCAGGGATCACCGCGTCCACCCCGAGCATGTCCGACTCGGGGAACATCACGCCGGCGTCAATGATCAGGATGGCATCGTCGTACTCGAACATCATCATGTTCTTGCCGACTTCGCCGCATCCGCCGATGGGAACCCAAGTGAGTGGCTTGGACGACATGGAGGCTTCGGTCAAGGGCTGTTTTTAGTCGAGAGGCGCGGCTGTGTTTTGTGAACGCAACTAGATGCGCCTCTTATCCATACGGGAGCACTGCTAACTTCGGGCAGCGCGGCGCGCTTCTTCGCTCGGCGGGTGCGCCACTGCTGAGGTGCGCTCTTATGCCCCAGCCAGGTCACTTGCGGGGAGGGTCGTTCACCCATCGAGTTGACTCAAATCTCGCGAAGCACGCGCTGCTGAACGCGAGTCATTATACTTTGCCGCCATATGCGTTCGACCATCGAACAGCCGCTCTTCGTTTTGGGCTTGGGTGGAGTGGGGCGCGCGCTGGTGCGCCAAATCGTTGCGGCACGAGCACGGCACGCCGCGCGCAACCGATTACACCTGCGCGTGATCGGCTTGGCAGATAGCCGCTCAGCGGCCATTGACCTGCGCGGCTTCGACGACCAGACGTTGCTCAGCTTCGTGAGCCGCAAGGAGCAAGGGCTGCCGCTTGCGTCTGAGCAACCTGCATGGCGCATTTCTGATCTGCCCGAACGCACCATCCTCGTGGACACCAGCGCGAGCGAAGCCACCGTGCCGGTCCTGCTAGAGGCAAAAGCGCGCGGCTTGGGCGTGGTGCTGGCGAACAAGTTGCCGCTCGCAGGACCGCTCGCTTGGTGGGATGCGCTTGCCGACACGCACACGCGCTGGGAGACCACCTGCGGCGCTGCCCTGCCCGTGATCTGCACCCTCACCACGCTCCTCGACAGCGGCGACGACGTGCTGCGCATTGAGGGCGCGCTCAGCGGCACGTTGGGGTTCCTCGCAGCGCAGCTCGAAGCCGGCGCGCCCTTCGGCGCTGCCGTCCGCGAGGCAAAAGCCAGAGGCTACACCGAGCCAGATCCGCGCCAAGACCTCAACGGTTTGGACACGGCACGCAAGGCGTTGATCCTCGCGCGCATGTTGGGTTATCGCCTCGAGCTGCGCGACGTCGCTGTCGAGTCACTCTACCCAGCAGAGATGGACGCGCTCAGCGTTGAGGCGTTCTTGCGCGAAGTGGACGCGCTCGACGCGCCAATGCGCGCGCGCGCATCAGCCCTCACTGCCGATGGACGCACCTTGCGCTACGCAGCTGAGATTGCCGATGGGCGCGTGCGTGTGGGGCTGGTGGGCGTCTCTCGCGAGAGCAAGCTTGGACGCGTGCACACAAGCGACAGCGTAGTGGTCTTCCACACGCGCTACTTCAGCGACAACCCGCTCACGGTGAGCGGTCGCGGCGCAGGGCAAGAGGTGACCGCCAGCGGCGTCCTGGGCGACATCGTGGATTTGGCGCGCGCGTTGTGCTGAGGCGAGAAACTATAATCCCGGGCTAGCACACCAAGCGACTATCCTCGCACTGCCCATGACTCAAGACACTCGCGCTGCGCAAGTTTTCAAGCCACAGCCGGCACCCCTGCCTTTCTTCAAGGTGATGCTCACGCTGATGGAGCCGTACACCTGGTTCGCGCCGACGTGGGCATTCGTTGTCGGCACCATTGCCAGCCACAGCATCTACTTCAACCTCGCCGAGGACGCTTGGCGCAGCATCGAGAGCCTCGGCAAGATCGCCATCGGCACGTTCATGGCGGGACCGCTGCTGGTGGGCTTCTCGCAAGTGTGGAACGACTGGTGTGACCGCGAAGTGGACGCCATCAACCAGCCGGAGCGCCTCATTCCCTCGGGGCGGGCAACGCGCGGGCAGGTGTTCGCCATCCTTGCGCTTCTTGCAGCCGCAGCGCTTGCTGTGGCGGCTTACCTCGGCGTGCCCGTGCTCATCGTCGCCCTGATCGGCATGGCGATCGCGCTAGCCTATTCCGCAGAACCCATTCGCCTGAAGAAGAACGGTTGGCTGGGCAACTTAGCCATCGGGCTGACCTACGAAACCTGCGCCTGGGTGGCTGGGCACTTGACGTTCGACCCCGCGCTGCGCTCGCCGACAGCGACGCAAAGCTTCACTTTAGCGCTCATCTACGGCTTGGGCGTGGTGGGCACGATGATCATCAATGACTTCAAGAGCGTGGCTGGCGACCGCAAGATGGGCATTCGCACCATCCCCGTGATGTTCGGCGAGTCGAACGCGGCGCGCATTGGCGTGGTGATCATCAACGCAGCGCAGCTTGTGGCGATCGCCGCGCAGCTTGCGTGGGGGCGCTGGGTGTCCGCAGGAATTTGCTTCTTGCTGCTGCTCGCCCAGCTGCGCGTGCAAGCCCAGCTCATCCGCGAGCCAACCCAACCGATGGCGGTGCGCTACAATCTCGTGGGAATTCCGCCCTACACGTGGGCAATGCTGGTTTCAGCGATCGGGCTGGGATGATTGTTGCTGCGCCAGCCACGCTTCGCGCGTGACGAACTCACCGCCGCTGATCTCGCGGCTCAACTCGCGATACGCCGCATCGAAACGTAGCACGATCTCCACACGGCCATAGCAGCGGTTATCCACAACCACCTTGCGCACGAACAGCGTGTCATCATCATCGCGGCTCAGCTCGTTGCGTTTGTCAATGCGCACGCGCGTGATCGCGCCACACTTATGCCCGCGCACGTAGTAGATCAACGCCTCAGGATCGTCATCTGGCGATCGCGGTTTCCTCCCGAACAATCGCTTGAGCCACTCCATCTGGCTTAAGTATGCCTGCGTGCTCACGCGATGCCGACGTGAATCGCCATTGCGCCTAACCCCAGCAGGCGGTAATGCACCTCGCGGAAGCCGACGGCGAGCATGATTCGGCGCAGCGGCTCAGCGGCAGGGAAGCGCGAGAGGGAATGCGGCAGGTAGGCATACGCTTGCAGGTCGCCAGCAACCGCGCCGCCAATGAGAGGGACGATCCGACCGAAGTAAACCCAGAACAACTCGCGGAAGATTGGCGTCTGCGGGTGCGTGATCTCCATGCACACCACGCGACCGCCGGGTTTGACCACGCGCCGCATCTCGCGCAGCGCCAGCTCTAGGTTCACCACGTTGCGCAGCAGGAAGGCGTTGGTGCAGCCGTCAAAAACGCCGTCAGGGAAGGGCAAAGCGAGCGCATCTCCCACTGCCCACGCCACATGGTGCTCGCAGCGCGCCCTCGCCTTGCGCACGCCTTCGCGCAGGATCACTTCAGAGAAGTCCATCGCCACGACATGCGCCTGGGGGTAGACTTCACGCACAGCGAAGGCGAGGTCGCCTGTGCCAGTGGCGAGGTCGAGCACGCGCGCTGTGCCATTCAAGCCCAGCGCGCGTGCTGCAGCGCGCCGCCACGCCTGGTCACGCCCAGCAGTCATTAGGCGGTTCATCAAGTCGTAGCGGCGCGTGATGCGCCCAAACAGCGCGCGAACGCGCTGCGCGCGCTCGTGTTCGGCAGGAGCAAGCGGCAGCGGCATGCCCGGCTTACTCGGGCTGAGGTCGTTCGCCAAGCGTCACCTGCAAGTCCAGCTCTTGCCCCTCGCGCCAAACGGTGATTGTCACGCGGTCTCCGGGCTTGTAATTGGCGACCAAGCGCGAGATCAGTTGCTCGTAGTCGCGGATAGGCTGCCCATCGAAAGCGATGATGACATCGCCGGGCACAACGATGTTGCCGCGCGCGTCCACCTGCGCGCCGCGCAACCCAGCGCGCGCCACCGGCCCGCCGCGCTGCACGCCCAGCACCATGACGCCGTCCTTCAACGGAATCCCAAGCTCCTCGGCAACCTCATTGACGCGCACAGCGCCTTGAATGCCGAGGAAGGGATAGCGCACGCGGCCTTCCTCGAGGAGCGCCTTCACGACGCGCCGCACAGTGTTCGAAGGCACGGCAAAGCCAATGCCGCTGTTCACTGGCTGCCCGAGCACGGTCTGACCAGCTGTGCGAATGGCGGTGTTCACGCCAACCACGCGCCCGCGCAAGTCCAACAGCGGACCGCCGGAGTTGCCCGGATTGATCGCGGCGTCGGTCTGGATGATGTCAGGATTAGCGAAGCTCCCGGCGCCGCCCCCCTCTGAGAGCGTGCGTCCTTTCGCGCTAACGATGCCGAGCGTCATGGTGCCCGCCAGCCCAAACGGGTTGCCGATCGCCACCACGCGCTGACCCACGCGCACCTGGTCGGAGTCCGCCAGCTCGAGGTAGGGCAAGCCGCTGCGCTCCACCTTGAGCAATGCAAGGTCGCTGTACGGGTCGCGCCCGATCAAGCGCGCGCGCAGCCGCTCGCCATCTGCAAAGGTGACGTCAATGCGTTCTGCGCCCTCCACGACGTGGTTGTTGGTGACGATGTATCCGTCTGGGTCAATCACGAACCCTGATCCATTCCCCCCGCCGAAGGCGCCACGGTCCACAGTGATGAACACCACAGCCGGGTTGGCGCGCTCATAGAGGTTAATGAGCACTTGGTCGTCGCGGTCAAACGCCTCAAACACGCTATTCGGCAGGGGTGTCGCCGTTGGGCTAGGCGTCGCCAAGGCGCGCACTGTCCGAGTGCTCGCCTGATTTGTCTGAGGCTCAGCGCGCTCAGCGGAGGACGGGGCAGCCGTTGCCTCGGTTGCCAGCGCCGTCACCACCAGTTCGGCAGCTTGACGCGCGCGCGCACGCGCTTCGTCTGCTAAGCTAGAGAGCTGCTCTGCGGTGCAACCGGCCGTCGCCACCAGCGCACTCGCCAAAATCGCGGTCAACCAAGTTCTCGCTCGCAT
This sequence comes from Thermoflexales bacterium, assembly GCA_025057935.1. Lineage (GTDB taxonomy): Bacteria > Chloroflexota > Anaerolineae > J036 > Brachytrichaceae > DRWP01. The sequence continues at coordinate 34,974 of JANWUW010000087.1, read as the reverse complement.
TGCTTTTTTCTCCTTCACGCTAGAATCGCCGCGTCCAAACGCTGTGTGATTAGATAACGCTGCTGTGTAGATCGTATGTTGGAGAGGTTAACCGAGGCTGATAGGGGGATTGCACGATGCAGATAGACGCGACGCGCCAGCGCATTCCCTCTGGAGAGAGCCAAGCTTGGCGCGCAGCCTGGCGTCTAGCCACCAGCGAGGTTCTCTTCGGGCTTGCCGTCGCCTGCACTGGCGTCGGCGTTGTGGCGATGATGGGGTTGCTCCAGATGCCAACGCTCGGCACAGACGATCCTGTCGCCTTCAGCCGTTGGGCGACAGCAGCGCGTCAACAACAGGGCGAGCTTTTCGATCTCCTCACGACGCTTGGCCTGAACAACGTGATGCACGCCGTGTGGTGGCAAGTCGCGGCGCTGCTCTCGCTCCTCATCGCCACGCTGCGCTTTGCTGATGTTCTGGCTTGGGCACGCTACGCACAGCACAACGCAGCGATCCTAGACGAAGAGCGCGCCTCCGTCATCCATACGACACCGTCCCTGCAGCGCTTGGCTGCTTGGTTACAGGATCAAGCTTTGCGGACAAGGGAAGTTGGCGAGAACACCCTCGCTGCACTCAGCGGATGGCGCTCCCATGTTGCGGCAGGGCTGCTCTACGGCGGTGTGATGCTCACAAGCGCAGCCCTGCTTGTGGACGCGCGGCTCGGCTGGCTTGCAGGGGAGCAGCTACTCGTGGCAGAGGTGCCAATCTCGCTCCCAGACCAGCGCACCCTCATGCTCAGCCAAGCCGGCGACGATGCTTACCAGTTCAGGATCGAGCCGAGCGGCAGCACCGTAGCCCTGCGCGAAGGTCAGAGCGGCGCGCTGGACGGCGTCAGCCTTCACACCAAGCGCGTCGTCGAGGGCTATCGCGCCAGCGCCGAGCGCGCAGGACAGGCACTGCGCCTGCGCGCCTCGAACCTCGCGTTGCCGACAACCGAGCTGCGCTTCGTGCTTGATGAAGACGAACCGGAGCAATTCTTAGCGCTGCCCGAAGCCCAGCTTGCATTGGCGCTCCGATACAAGGCAAGCGAAGCGCCCATGCTTCAGGTCTTCGCCTTGCCTTCAGGCAGCGTGATCACGACTGCTGCGTTGACGCCTTCGCTCATTGTCGGCGACGTGCGCCTCGTCTTTCGCCCAGCGCCTGCCGTGAGCGTTGAGGCGGCATTCTTACCCGGGCGTCCGTTTGCGCTCGTCGGCGCAGCGCTCGCTACGCTCGGAGCAGTCGGCACGTTCCTGTGGCCGCGTCGGCGCGTGCTCCTGCTGCAGCGTGGGGAGTGGCTGGAGATTTACGCCGCTGGGCGAGGCGCACTCCCTCTAGCACGTCGCCTCGTGCAACAACTCACCGCCCTCGCTGCGTCCAGCGACTCCCCCACTCAAGGCGCTTGACGGCTGCGAATGTATGCGCGCATCGCATCCCACAACAGCGTCGGCGTGAAGTCTGGCTCGACCATGCGGAAGTAGTACCAGCTTTGATTGCGCTCCGCATCGGAGGGGCGCTTGAAGAACCACACGCTCATCACCCCAACCCAAGGCCATTCGCGGCGCGCGCGCTCGAATAGCAGCGGCACGTAACGCGCTTGTTGCTCTGGCGAGACGATCCCGTAGCGATGAAGCTCCGCAATGCTGGGATCGTTTGGCGGCGCGTTCCAATTGACCTCGCTGAGCCAAATTGGCTTGTGGGCATCACCATGCCGCACCATGATGTCACGCATCAGCACATGGCGCGCCACGTTGGTCTGCAGCGGGTCACGCCGCCGGTCGAAAGGACCACTAAATAGCCCGTAGCCTTGTGCTGCCGCTACGTCGAAGCAGCGCGCTGCGCCTGCGGCATACATGCGCTCAAGGAAGATCAAGTCGTTCAATCCCCCGCCGGGATGCCCACCGCCATCTTGAGCGATGGTCGGCGCCAGCGCTGCTGCGATCACGACGTTCCGCGGGTCAACCGCTTTCAGGCGCTCGTGCGCCATGCACAGCAGGCGCGTGTAGTCCTCAGGATTCGAACGCTGGTTGCCCCACTCTGGATAGATGTTCGGCTCGTTCCAGATTTGCCAGTGATAGATGCGCCCCTTGTAGCGCCGCGCCAGCACTTCCACGAAATCGGCGAAGTCGTTAAAGTCCGCTGGCGGCCCGAAATCGCCGAGGTCGGCGTAACCGCGATGCGCCCACTTCGGCGGCGCACCTACGCGCGCGATGATGCGCAAGCCGTAGCGCTCGGCGAGTTCCACGATGTTGTCGTACTTCTCCCACGCGCTGCGGTGAGGCACATTGCGCCGATCCTCAAAGTCGCCTTTGCCGTGGATTTCGATATCAGACCAGACAAAGGGTTGGCGAATCCAGCCGAACCCTGCTTCGCGGATCATTCGCACAGTGCGCTCACGCTTGGCGACTTCCACCTCGCCCTCGAGGAAAGTGTTGACGCCGAAGGGGTTGTCAGGCAAGTGTTGGATTGGCGCATCGGACGCGAGGTTCAGCGGCGGGCGCGTCAGATCGAGCGCCAAGTTCCACAAAGCGCGGAGCTGCCCCGCGCGGTGCTCTTCGCCAGTGAGGTAGAAGAGCGCCTCGTTCGGCGCGAGCAGCCCCGCCGAAAAGACGAGCAAAATCGCAAGGAGCAGCATCGGAGAGACCAAACGTCTAACGCGCATCGCCATTCGCTAAGTATTTGCGCCATGCTTCGTGGGTCGCCATGTTTAGCAGCGCCATAGCCCAGAAGCGCGGGCGGTATGGCTTGCGCAACAACTTCATGCCAGCTTCTTCTGGCGTGCGGTTGCCCTTACGGCGGTTGCACGTGGCGCAGGCGATCACCACGTTCTCCCACTCGGTGCGTCCGCCGCGCGAGCGCGGCACCACGTGGTCAATCGTGAGCTGGTCACGGCTTGGTTGCGCGCCGCAATACTGGCACGTGTAGTTGTCGCGCAGCAGCAACGCCTTGCGCGAGAGCGGCAAAGGGAGATTGTGAGGCACGCGCACGTAGTGCAAGAGGCGAATGACGAGTGGGACAGGAATAACGTGCTGTGCGCTGCGAAGCACAACATCACTAGTCTCTAGCACCTCGGCGCGCCTTGCCATGACCAGATGCAAGGCACGCGGCACCGACACGACGCTGAGCGGTTCATACGTCGCGTTCAGCACCAGCACGCGGCGCATCGCGGCTGGCACACTCTGCCGAGAAGCGCTAAGCGGTTCCGGTTTGTCGTCTCCTTGAACGATGTGTTGAAGATGCTACGATTGTACCTGAGGGCACGAAGAGGGGCATGCCCAAGCAGCTTCAGCTAAGGCAAGGAGTGGACTGGGGTGCCTTAGCCAAGGTTGCTCCTCGGTTTCGATAGACTCACCAGCCTTAACCTACCCGCGCGCAGACGCATAACTGCGCCACGTAGAATGTGCTCGCCATGCCTGTTTGGCTTTCGGCGATTTTCATTGCTGCGCCCACGTTTGCCTACGCTGCGTTGGTGCGCAGCATTGATCACTTCGAGAAAGAGCCACCGAAGTATCTCGTCGCGGCTTTTTTGTGGGGGATGTTGCCGGCAGCGTTGCTGGCGCTCATCGCGCAAGTCTTCCTGCAAGTGCCTACCGCTTTGTTGCTCGGTGAAGAAGGAGCCGCATCTATCGGCGCTGCCCTGTATGCCCCTATCACCGAGGAACTGGCAAAAGGCGCAGCAGTCGCTATCATCTACGCTCAACGCCGGCGCGAGTTTGATGGTTGGGCTGACGGCATCGTGTATGGCTCGACTGCCGGCTTCGGGTTTGCGTACATCGAGAACATTCTTTATCTCGCAGACACTGAGACGCTGGGGGAGTGGCTGGGGCTGTTCTTCTTGCGTGTGATCGTGCTCGGCTTCATGCACGGTTTCTGGACTTCGTTGGTGGGCATCGGCTTTGGGTTGGCGCGCTATGCCCCGCGAGCTGAGCTGAAGGCGATCTATATCGGCGGCGGATTCGTCGCTGCGATGCTCGCCCATGCTGTGCACAACGGTTCGCTGGTGCTGGCGGGTCTGATTGGTCCGCAGACGCTGTGTGCAGCGATGCTGAACTACGGCATCCTGATCGCGTTGATGATCGGCTTGCGGTTTGTCAGCCGCCGCCACGATCACGAGATGTTTCGCACTTACCTTGCTGACGAAGTGCCCCACACTCTCTCGCCGCAAGCGTATGCCGCGTTGATCAGCTTTCGGCGCGTGAGCGAGCTGCCCCAACCGCATCGCCTCTTCTTGCAGGCAGCCGCCGAGCTCGCACAACGCAAGAAGCAGCAACGTCGCTACAACGAACCAATCCCTCAAGAAGAGCTGGAGCGCTGGCGCGGCACTCTGCGGCAACTTTCGTATCCTCAGCTTGGCACACTGGCGCGCGAGGGGTGAGCTGTGGAGTGGGCGTTGGTGCTCAAAGCAGTGATCATGGGCATCGTTGAGGGGTTGACGGAGTTTCTGCCAGTCTCCTCGACGGGTCACCTCATCGTTGCGGGGCGCGCGCTGGGCATCCCGCGCGAGATCGAGCTTGCGTTTGAGATTTTCATCCAGCTCGGCGCGATCCTCGCCGTGGTAGTTTACTTTGCGCGCGACCTGTGGGCATTGCTCGGTCGTGCGCAGCACGAGCCAGCAGCACGCGCCCTGCTAATCAACGTGGCACTCGCATTTGTGCCAGCCGCATTAGTGGGGCTTGTGCTGGATGATGTGATCGAGGCTTATCTCTTCTCGCCATGGACGGTGGCCTTAGCTCTCATCTTGGGCGGGGTGGCGATGCTGTGGATCGAGTCACGACCCCACACGCCGCGCGTGCGCCACGTGGAATCCATCGCCACGCGGGAGGCATTGGGAGTGGGGCTTGCGCAGTTGCTCTCGCTCATTCCCGGCGTCTCGCGTGCTGCTGCGACGATCCTCGGCGGGCTCGCCATGGGGATGGATCGCCCTACGGCGCTGCGCTTTTCGTTTTACCTCTCTATCCCCACGCTCGGCGCAGCTAGCCTCTACAGTCTCTTGCGCAGCTTAGAACGCATCCCCGCAGAGTGGGGCATCGCTTTCGGAGTAGGGTTTGTGGTCTCCTTCATCGTAGCGCTTGTGGTGGTCAAGGCTTTCCTTGCATACGTGACGCGCCACACGCTCAAGCCCTTCGGCTGGTATCGCATCATCGCAGGTTGCATCGTGCTGGTGCTAGCAAGCATTGGCTGGCTGCACGGATGAGAGTTGTCACCCTGAGAGTTGAAAAAAATTCACTAGACAGCGCACAACAGGGCGTGATATAGTCGCGCCGAGCTACCCAAAGGCAATCAAGACGCATCCGCGCATCACGAGGGATGTCATCAATGGCAGAGACGATGGAACCCCGACAAACGAACGCTGCCGAAGGTCAACTAGGTGCAGCGTCGGAGGCGAAGCCTGCGACGCCCTCCGCATCGCCGGCTGCGAGCGGTGCAGCAGCACCGAAGCCCACGGCTGCAGCGCCGAAGCCCGCGCCAGCTGCGGCAGGGGCTGCTAAACCAGCCGCGGCTGCGGCACCGAAAGCGCCTGCAGCAGCCAAAGAAGAAGCCGCACCTGCCGCACCACCAAAGGGCATTACGCGGCGCGAGTTTCTGAACTATGTCTGGGGCGCTTCAATGGCGCTGTTCCTCGCGCAGTTTGGCGGCATCACCTTCCTCTTCGCTATGCCGCGCTTCCGCGAGGGTGAATTCGGCGGCAAGATTAGCGTGCCTGCAAGCGACTACCCGCAGCCAAACGGCACACCGGTCTCAAACAACGCAGGCAAGTTCTGGCTGGTGCACGTGGACAAGGGCATCGCCGCGATCTACAAGATCTGCACCCACCTGGGTTGCATCTACTTCTGGAGCGAAGCCTCCAAGATTTTTGCCTGCCCTTGTCACGGCTCACAGTTTCAACTTGATGGGACGTGGATCGCTGGTCCGGCTCCGCGCAACCTCGACCGCTTCGCCTTTGAGATTCTCGACGAAGCGGGCAACGTCATCGCTGAGTCGCCCAACGGCGACTTCATACCACTGCCGCCCAATGCCGCCACGGTGCGCGTGAACACCGGTAAGAAGATTCTAGGTGAGGCACACTTCTGAGCAATTTGAGGAGGGAAGAATCCCATGGCGATTGTTGGCGAGAAGTTGGTTAAGCAAATTCGGACTACTGGTCTTCGGGCAACCATCGCCCAACGTTTGGACGATGGGTTCACGCGGTTCACGGCAGGCCTGTCGTGGAACGACGTGCGTGGCATCTTGCGCGGCGATCCGCCACCGAAGCCCAACCCGCGCGTGAAGCCACACACGGAAGGCTTTTGGTTCCACATCCGCCCATCGTTTTATCACGAGGCAGTCACCACGCTCTACCCCACCTTTCGTCTGGGCTTCCTGTCGGCGGTCTTCTTCATGTTCGAGATCATCACGGGCATCTTCTTGATGATCTTCTACACCCCATCGCCGACGTATGCCTATCAGAACATGATCGACATCCTGACGAACGTGCCATTCGGCAAGTTCATGCGCGACCTGCATCGCTTGGGTGCCGAGGCGATGGTAATTGTCGTTACCTTGCACATGGTGCGCACGTTCGTCACCGGCTCATACAAGAAGCCGCGGCAGTTCACATGGTTCACCGGCGTGGTGCTGTTGGTGATCACGTTGTTCCTCTCGTTCAGCGGATATCTGCTGCCTTGGGATCAGCTTGCGTTCTGGGCGGTGACTATCGGCACCTCAATGGCTGACGCAGTGCCGTTGATCGGGCCGGAGCTGAACCTGCTGCTGCGCGGCGCGCCAGATATCGGCGCCGGCGGCTTGCTGCGCTTCTACCTGCTGCACGTGGTGTTGCTGCCGCTGCTTGGCGTGATCTTCGTCGCTGTTCACTACTACAAGGTGGTGCGCTACGGCATCAGCCTTCCCCCGGAGATGGAGCCCGTTGGCGAGGACAATGCTCGCAAGGTGCCGCCTGAGAAGCGCGTGCCCTTCTTGCCCGACATCCTTACTAATGAGCTGATGTATATGGGCGTGGCGTTTGCCATCATGGCGCTCTCAGTGGTCACCTGGTACAAGGGCGCTCCGCTGGAGCATCACGCCGACCCGTTGGTGACACCAAACCACACGGTGGCGCCTTGGTACTTCTACTGGCTGCAGGGTTTGCTCAAGGTGCCGCACATGATCCCCTTCCTGCCCACGCCGATCGCAGTGGAGGTTGACAAGTTCTTCGCCAACGTGCTTGGGCTGACGCCAAAGGTGTTCTGGGGCGTGATCGTAGGACCGCTGATGATCGGCATCCTGTTCATCATCCCCTACATCGACCCCAACCCGAGCCGGCGCTACGGTGACCGCAAGGTGATGCTGACGCTGGGCGCGCTGTTCGCTGCGGCGATCATTTACCTTTCCTTCGCTGGCGTCCCGACCGGCGTTCCAATCACTGGCTTCGGCTACGTGGGCGGCGACCCCGCTTCGGAAGTGGGTCAGGAGTTTATTCCTGATGAAGGCGTTGGGCCGGTGCGTGCATTGCCGTATGAAGACTACGTGGTGGGCACTTGGACGGTCAGCGCACAGCCGAGCACCGGCAATACCAACTTCGACCGTCTTATCCGCGCCATCCACGACAGCATGGAGCGCCGCAAAGCACACCCAGACCCGCTGGGCAAGAAGCTCTCGGCTGATGCTTCGGCTGTGGTCGAGGTGAAGCAAGTGCAGGAGAACCTGCGCTACATCGCCATCAAGATCAACTACACCGACGAGACAGGTCGTGCAACACAATTCCTGAAGTCCACTTACCTGCACGCCCTCTCGGGCTACACGCAATAGGCTTACAAGGGGGCTTGTCTTAGAGAGTGTGAGGCAAGCCCCTCTTGTGACACATTAAAGCTGCATCCATGAGCATCATCAAAAAGATCATCACGTTTCGACCAAGCTTCACGGTGCGCATTCTCACGGGCATCATCTCGATGCTGGTGATGCTCAGCGTGTGCACCTATGTTGCAATCAGCGATCAAACGGCGCTAAACCGCCGTGACACAAATTTTCGCGCGCGCGCCATCGAGGTCGGCGCGAAGGTATATGCCGAGCAATGCGCGCGCTGCCACGGCCTGAATGGCGAGGGCATCGAAGGCTTGGGTCCTTCGCTGGCAGCGGAGTCATTTGTCGGTCGTCGCACCTTGCGCGAAGAGGCAGACGGGCGCGTGACTTATCAGCAAGTGATGCCCAGCAAGCGCATCCAAGACATCGGTTGGGTGGGCACGCTGGAGAGCTACATCATCGCCGTCACTGAAGCCGGCATCCCCATCCGCACGAGCAATGTTTGGGATGTGAACCACCCGCCGTTCCTCGATCGGCATGGCGGTCCACTGCGCCCTGATCAGATTCGCGACGTGACAGCGTTCATTGTGAACTGGTCTCTGAACCCTCTGCCCGACGATCAAGCTGTGCTGCCGCCGAAGCCTGGCGAGGGCTTGGCGCCGCGCCCCACGCCAGTGCCGCTCACCGAAGCCCAAGAGCGCGGCAAGCAGGTATATTTGCAGGCTGGCTGCATGGCATGTCACGCCATCCGTGGCGTGGGCAATCAGGGCGCGATTGGGCCGAGCCTAAACAAGATCTATACCGTCGCGCAGGAGCGCATTGCCAGCGACGACTACAAGAAGAACATCAAGGATCAGCCGCCTGCCACAACTCCAGAGGAGTACATCCTTCAGTCCATCATTTACCCCAACGCCTACATCGTGCCGCAGTGTCCGCAGGGTCCCTGCCCTGCAGGTGTTATGCCTGCGAACTACAAGGACACCATCACTCCCGAGGACTTAGAGCGCTTGGTGGACTACCTCACCACGCTGCGCTGAAGGATTCTCGCGCATGGCACGCGCGAAGGGCGAGCAGCTTGCTCGCCCTTTGCGTTTCTCGTGCTTTGCAATGGTTTCCCAACCGCGGGTGGCATGTTTGGCGCTAAGAGTGCGGCAACCCGCGATTGCCGAATGGACGCTGCACAGCGGAACGCCTGTCGCTATAATCGCCTGCAGTAGCAAAGCGCTCAACACCCGTTGCAGGAAAAAAGAGGTTAGCCACCATGAAGATGTTTAAGGCATTGAATCTGCTAGCAGCTTCGGCTGTCGTGTTGGCGGCATGCACCGTGCCTACACCCTCGGCACCAGCACAGCCGCAACCCCCTGCACAACCCGAGCAACCTGCACAACCAGCTAAGAAAATCAAGGTCGGTCTAGTCACTGACGTGGGCTCGCTGGATGACCGCAGCTTCAATGCCAGCGCGTGGGAGGGCGTGCAGCGCGCCGTGCGCGACTTCGGCGTTGAAGCGAAAGCCATTGAGTCCAAACAGCCCACAGACTACATCAAGAACATTCAGACCTTCGTCAACGAGGGATACGACCTGATCATTACCGTCGGCTTTCTGATGGGCGACGACACCCGCAAGGCGGCTGAGATGTACCCCGATCAGAAGTTCGCCATTGTGGATGTCGGTTACTTCGATGAGAAGGCGCCCAAGAACGTGATGGGTTTGCTCTTCGCCGAAGACCAATCTGGCTTCCTCGCCGGCGTGGTCGCTGGCTTGATGACCAAGAGCAATATCGTCGGCGGCGTGTACGGTTTGGCGATCCCGCCAGTGTGCCGCTTCCGCAAGGGCTACGAGAACGGCGTGAAGTTTGTGAACCCGAACGCGCGCATCCTCGGCGTTTACCAAGGCCCTGCCGACGGCACCCCGTTCAACAACCCACAATGGGGCGCAGCGCGCGCGCGTGACCAAATGAACGAAGGCGCCGACGTCATCTTCAGCGCCGGCGGCACTACAGGCAACGGTGGGCTGGAAGAGATCGCCAAGGCGCAGGGTGTTCTCGGCATCGGCGTGGACCAAGACCAGTACTACACGCTCTCTGAGAACGTGCGCAAGATTCTCCTCACCAGCGCGATGAAGCGCGTGGACCAAGCTACCTACCTCGCCGTGAAGAGCGTGGTGGAAGGCAACTTTCAAGGCGGTAACCGTATCTTCGACATCACCAACGACGGCATCGGGCTCGCGCCCTTCCATGAGCTCGAGGATCAGGTGCCGCAGTCGGTGCGCGACAAGCTCCAAGAGGTGATCACGGGCTTGAAGAACGGCACGATCAAGACTGGCTTGGAGGGCGTCGCCAACCCGTGCGAGTGATCCGCACTTTGGCTTAGCCCTGGACAGCAAGCCTCCCTTTCTGCCACGCGGCTCAGGGGAGGCTTGCATTTTGTCTCGCCTAGGAGGAGCATGAGCGAACCCATCCTGCAGATGCGCAATATCACCAAGCGCTTCCCGGGTGTCTTGGCGAACGACCGCATCTGCTTCGACCTTAAGCGCGGCGAAATTCACGCTTTGCTCGGCGAAAACGGCGCCGGCAAAACTACGCTGATGAACATCTTCTACGGCTTGTATCAGCCAGACGAGGGCGAAATTTGGTTGAATGGGCGGCGCGTCACAATTCACAGCCCCAAGGACGCCATCGCGTTAGGGATCGGCATGGTGCATCAACACTTCACACTGGTGCCCACGTTGAGCGTTACGGAGAACGTGATCCTCGGTGCTGAGACGGCGCACCTTGGCGTGCTCGACCTCGCCACACCGCGCCAGCGCATTCTTCAGATCGCCCAAGACTACGGGCTGGAGGTAGATCCCGATGCGCTGGTACGCGAACTGCCAGTCGGCGTGCAGCAGCGCGTGGAGATCATCAAGGCGTTGTATCGCAACGCTCAAGTGTTGATCCTCGACGAGCCGACCGCAGTGCTGACTCCGCTAGAAGTTGAGCGGCTGTTCGAGACGCTGCGCACCATGGTGCAGCGCGGGGTGTCCATCATCTTCATCTCGCACAAACTCAAGGAAGTCATGGCAATCGCCGACCGCATCACTGTGCTGCGCCAAGGGCGCGTGGTCGGCTCGACCACGCCGGCGGAGGCGGATGAAGCCAAGCTTGCCTCAATGATGGTTGGGCGCCCAGTGATGCTGCAAGTCGAGAAGCGACCTGCACAACCCGGCGAAGTGGTGCTCAGCGTGCGTGATTTGCGCGTGATGAGCGACCGCCGCGCTGTAGCCGTCGATGGGGTTTCGTTCGATGTGCGCGCTGGCGAGATCGTTGGCATTGCTGGCGTCGAGGGCAATGGTCAATCTGAACTTGTCGAGGCGATCACCGGCTTGCGCGCGCCTGTGCATGGATCGGTGTTGCTTTGCGGTCAACCGCTGCCCCACGCGCTACCGCGCGCTGCCATAGACGCAGGCATGTCGCACATCCCCGAAGATCGACACAAGTACGGCATGGTGGCGCAGCAGCCCTTGGCAGTGAATCTCACCCTTTCCACGTTCCATCAGCCGCCGTTTGCACAGCGCGGCTTGCTGCGCTGGACGACGATCCGCGAGCACGCGCGACGCTTGATCCGCGAATTCGACATCCGCGCGCCACACGAGCTGGTGCCAATCGCTGCGCTCTCTGGCGGCAATCAACAGAAATCCGTAGTGGCGCGCGAGCTATCACGACCGCTTCGGTTGCTGGTGGCGGCGCAGCCGACGCGCGGCGTGGACGTCGGCTCCATCGAGTTCATTCACAAACGCATCGTGCAAGCGCGCGATGAAGGAGCCGCTGTGCTCCTCGTTTCTGCAGAGCTAGACGAAATCATGTCACTAAGCGATCGCATCCTCGTCATGTTTAAGGGACACATCGTCGGCGAACGCGACGCGCGCACTGCAACCCGCGAAGAGATCGGGTTGCTGATGATGGGGCGCGTTGGGGAGGCGCACGCATGAGCGCGCGACGCCTGTTCTGGTTTAGCAGCGCCTTGCCTGCGATCGCTTCCGTAGTGCTGGCGCTGCTGCTCGCTGGGCTGGTGATGGTGATCACTGGCTCAGACCCTATTGCTGCTTACTCGGCGTTGGTGCAAGGCGCGTTTCTGCGCCCTGGCACCGCCACGCGCCCCACAGCGTTCTTCGAGACGCTGGTCTCTGCCACGCCCTACCTGCTGCTCGCGCTGGGCATCTCCCTCGGCTTCGCTGCCGGGTTGTTCAACATCGGAGCCGAGGGGCAACTTTACATGGGCGCGCTGGCAAGCGTCTCGGTCGGCTTTCTGGTCAAAGGGCTGCCTTGGTTCATCCACTTGCCGCTTGCGCTGGCTGCGGGCGTGGTGGCGGGCACGCTGTGGGCGAGCATTGCCGGCTGGCTGAAAGCCACGCGCGATGCGCCAGAAGTAGTGACCACGATCATGCTGAACTACATCGCTTACGCCGTGGTTAACTACATGGTGAACGGACCGCTGCGCCACACTGGCACCGCACCGCGCACACCAGACATTGAGCCGAGTGCTGTGTTGCCCGCGTTGCTGCCGCCGCCCGAGCGATTGCATTGGGGGCTGTTCCTCGCCATAGCCGCTGCCGTGGGCTATCACTTCCTCATGAACCGCTCCGCGCTCGGGTTGCGCATCCGCCTCGTAGGCGAGAACCGCCACGCCGCGCGCTATGCCGGGATCAACGTTAATCAGACCTACTTGATCACCATGGCGTTGAGCGGCGCGCTGTGCGGGTTGGCAGGCGCTGTTGAGGTGCTCGCGCTGTACCGCTACCTGCCCACAGAATTCACCGTTGGCTACGGCTTCGACAGCATCGCAGTGGCGCTGTTAGGGCAAGGCAACCCGATTGGGATCGCGCTCGCCGCGCTGCTCTTCGGCGCATTGGCGAACGGCGCTGGATATATGCAGTTCAGCGCGGGCGTCTCGAACTACATCATCGCCGTGGTGCAGGCCTTCATCATCGTCTTCGTCGCTGCGCCGGGCATTGCGCGCGACGTGCTTGTGAACTGGTGGGCACGCTGGTTGCCCCGCCGCGCGCGTCGCGAGGAGATGGAAGCATGATTGAGTCCATCGTTGAGGTCCTGCTGCGCGTGGACTACTTGTTCCTTTTGGCGACGGCGCTGCGTGCTTCGACGCCGATTGTGTTCGCTGCGCTGGGCGGCATCTTCTCTGAGCGCTCAGGGGTGATCAACATCGCGCTCGAGGGCATGATGCTCATCAGCGCCTACGTGTGCTACAAAGCCGCGGTGCTCTTCAACTCGCCGTGGCTGGGGTTGCTCGCAGGTGTGCTTTCGGCAGTGGTGTTGTCGCTGCTTCACGGCGTGATCTCGATTCGCTACCGCACTAACCAAGTGGTGAGCGGCACGGTATTGAACATCTTCGCTGCGGGCATTACGGGCTTCTTGTTCCGCGTGCTGGGCGCGCAGGAGTCGGCGCCATACTTGCCCAACATGAACATGCCGATCGTGCGCGACATTCCACTGCTCGGCAACCAACCGCTGTTGACGTGGGTGATGCTAGCGATGATCGCGCTCTCCACGTTCGTGCTCTTCCGCACCACGTGGGGCTTGCGCACGCGCGCCGTCGGTGAGCTGCCGCGCGCTGCCGACACTGCCGGCATTGCGGTCAACCGCATGCGCTACTTGAACGTGATGATCGGCGGGGTGATGGCTGGCTTAGGCGGTGCGTTTTTCACGCTGCACACCGTCTCTAGCTTCACGCCGCTCATGACCAGCGGTCAAGGGTTCATCGGCCTAGCTGCAATGATCTTCGGTAACTGGACGCCACTTCCAGCGCTGCTGGCAGCGATGCTGTTTACCGTGCCACAAGCGCTGGCAGGTCAGTTCCAGATGTTCGGCGTCCCGTTGCCCTATCAGCTCATCTCAACGCTGCCCTATGTGCTGACGATCATCACGCTCGCAGGCGTTGTGCGACGCAGCACACCCCCAGCAGCGCTGGGTATGCCGTACGTGAAGTAGTGGAAGATGAGACAATCGCCGCGCCTAGCACTGGCTGTCATTCTTGCCGCGCGCTTTGCATTGGGTGTCTTCTTCTCGCTCAACGTTCCCCTTTGGGAAGCCTTTGACGAGACGGGTCACTACGCTTACGCGCGTTACATTGCTACCCACCGTCAGCTCCCTCCGCTTGGAACCAAGCTCGCTCCATTTGATGAGACGCATCAGCCGCCACTGTATTACATCCTCGTCGCCTTGCCCATGATCTTGGTTCCCAGCGATGATGAGCTGCAGCCAGTCTTTACGGCTGGCGGCAAGACATGGGTGGTGCCAACACCAGAGGATCGCTTCCCATGGTCTGGCACTGCGCTTGCACTTAGGCTGGGGCGACTTGCCTCGCTGGTTATGAGCATGGCAGGGGTGGTCCTTGTCTTTGAAGCAGTGAAGCTTCTGACACGACGAGCCTCCCGCATGGCGCTCATCGCTGCCTTCTTCTACGCCTTCTGGCCTCAGCACCTCTTCCAAAGCGGCACGATCTCCAACGACGTAGGCATGACAGTCATGGGGGCTGCTAGTTTTTGGGCAATAGCGCGTGCGCTTAGCCGTCAGCACGCACAAGCTCTAGACTGGGCGCTGGTTGGTCTCCTAACAGGGCTTTCCACTTGGGTTAAGGCAAATGGAGTCGCGTTTGTGATCGCTGGGCTTGGGGTTGCGCTGCTTCACAGCCTATCTCGCAGGCAGTGGCTTGCCCCAGCAGTGCTCCTGTTAGTAACAGCTCTCGTCATTGGCATGGGCACTGTTTCATTCGAGGCGCGCATGGTGCGCAGAGTAGAGGAAGTGCAGCTTCCTAGCTTGTCTACGGAGTCATCGCCTCTAGCCTCGCGATTGCTAGCGCCTCTCGCCGAGCGAGCGTTGAGTGTGATCTTGCGAGGAGCGTGGCTAAGCTATACCTCTTTTTTCGCGGCCTATAGCTGGGGAACCTTGCAGCCGCCTGAGAGTTGGTTGGTGCTAGCGGCTGTCTCAGGCGCATTAGTTTTCCTACTCGGCTTTGCTGGGATGGGGCGCAAAGAGCTACGGCTGCTCTTAGTGCTTGCAGGATGGATCTGCCTGTGTGTGGCTGCGGCGCCGATCGCGCGTGCTGTGAGCACGGATGAACCCTCCTTGCTGAGCGGACGTTTCTTCCTGCCAGCATTGGCAGGTGTTGCCGCGTGGTCGGCAGCGGCTTTTGAAGTGCTTCGCAGGCTTAACGGCGCATTGAGCATCCTAGCTACCAGTCTCTTCAGTGGATTGCCCTTCGTCAGCTTGCTTTCGCCGTGGTTGGTTTTGCAGCCTGCGTACACTATCCCTACTCCGCTCACACTTGAGACAGTCCTCGAACGCGTAGAGATTTCCACCAACCTTGTCTTTGGCGATGCGCTGCGTATGCTAGGCTACCGCACTTTGACCAAGCGCGTGGAGGCAGGCAGCGCTGTAGCTATCGAGGTGTTTTGGCAAGTTCTCCGCCCAACGGAGCGGGGCTACGGCGTTCAACTCGACGTATTCAACTGCCGAGGCGATTCCATGCAAGTGCGTCATCGCCAGAGCTTGGGCAACAACACGTTGCCAACTTGGCGCCTCGTTCCAGGAATGATTTTTGCCGACACTTACCGCGTTCAGCTCCACCGTGGAGACTACCCAGCTCTCGTTTATCTGAGCATGAACTTTTTCGACCAGCAAACCAATGCATTCCTACCGTGGCGCGTTGAGGGAGAGTTGCCGAACACTGGCAATCGCATTGGCAATGTGCCGGTGTCGCAGCAGTGGACTCAGCGATTGAGCTTCTGGCTTCAACCGGCTCTGGCGCGCTTGGGCAACAGCATCGAGCTAGTCGCAGTCGATCTCCCCCGCGTGCTCAATCGCGGCGAGAGCCTCATCGTGCAGCCGACATGGAGAGCGCACAAACAGCCGACGCGTGCTTACACCGTCTTTGTGCACGTCCTCGATGCGCAAGGAAGACTGCAGGCTCAGCACGATCAACCACCAAGGCAAGGCTGCTATCCCACCTCGGTGTGGCAAGTAGGGGATGTTGTGCCGGACGCTGTCGTTGTGGAAAGCAACAAGCTGGCTTTCCTGCCAGCGGGTCAATACACCGTGCGGCTGGGCATGTATGACGCTGAGAGCATCGAGCGGCTCCCCGTCTTCCGCGGCACGCGCCTTGTAGGTGACGGTCTTACGTTTAAGCTTGAGTTGAGGTAGCGCCCATTCGTCCTGCTAGGAGCACCGCCAGATGCTCGGCAAGCGCCAGTGCCTCCTCGCGCGTTTGCACCTCGCCGCAAAATCGCGCTTCGCGCACTGCCTCTAGGATTTCACCAATGCGTGGGCCGTGCGGCACGCCAAGCGCTAGCAAGTCGTGACCGTTCACCAGCGGCGGATTCGCCTGCAGGGGGAGCCAGCGCTGGAAGTACGCCCGCGTGAGCTGTTGTGCGAAGGTGCACTGCGCCTCGCAGGGATTTTCTGAGGTCGTCTCAGCACGCCGCGCCCAGCAATCTGCTACGACAAGGAGAGCCGCCGCTGGCGTCACCTCGCCTAGGTCTTTGAGCAAGCGATACACAACCCGATCGGAAGGCAGGGCAGGCGCCGCGGCTATCTCGTTCAGCCGCGTGTGATGCGCGATGCAGGTGCGCAGCCAAGCGATCTCGTGGGCGCTGAGTCGTAGGGCACGCGCGCGTTGAGCAGCACGCTCAGCACTGCGCTCGGCGTGACCCGGGAAGCGCCATCGCCCCTCCCCGTCCTGCTGGGCAACTTCTGGCTTGCCGCAGTCGTGCATCAGCGCGGCGAAGCGCAGCAGACTCAACCAAGTGCGCGCCTCCGCGCTCGGCGCTTCCAAGGCTGTGCGCGTCTCACGATCAGCATGCAACAAAGCATATCCCTCTTCGTCCAGCGCAGCCAGCGCATGCAGGCTATGCGCAAGCACGTTGAAGGCATAGTGCGGGGCTTGAGGCTGCTCACAAAGCAAGCGCACCTCCGGCAGCAACACCTCGAGCAACCCCAAATCGTCCAGCATGCGGATAGCGGCTGAAGCGCGCGGCAGCTTGAGCATCTCGAAAAGCTCGTCGCGCAGGCGCTCTGCGCTAGGCTGCATGAGCCAAGCGCGCGCAGCCGAGAGCTGCCGAGCGGTCTCTTCGTCAAGGCGCAAGTTCAGCGCGTGGCTCAGGCGCACACCGCGCAAGGCGCGCACTGGATCGGCACGCACAGCAGCAGGGTGCGTCAACCGTAACATCCCCTCGCGCAGATCGCGTAGGCCGCCCGTGGCATCCACCAACGCGCCGCTGCTCAGCTCAACGCCAATCGCGTTCACTGTGAAATCACGCGCACGTTGATCCTCTGCCCAACTGCTGCCAACGCACGCTGCAAAGTCTAGCGTCACCTGCGGCTCGCCTGGGCGCGCTGGGATTAACACGCGCCCAATGTCGCGTTCTGCGTCGAGCACGTAGAAGTGCGCCTCCAACGCATCAGCAACTGCGCGCGCGAGGCGCACTGCGCCTCCTTGCACAGCAAAGTCGAAGTCGTGCACTTCGCGGCCGAGGATCGCATCGCGCACAGCACCGCCAACAAGCAGCACAGCTGTGCGCCGCGCCTCCGCAAGGGCACGCACGCGTGCTACGAGCGGGTGCGCGAGCAAAGCGGCAATCGCCGAAAGCGGCTCAGCGGTCATCACACTAGCAAGTGTAGGCGATTTGCTGTGCCTATTGAGGTTGCAACCAAGACTCGCCTCGGTAGAATCCCGTGCGAGATGAAGCATCTCTCTCTCCTCCCGCGCTTGATGCTGTTGCTTGCGTTTCTGCTGGGAGCGATGGTGGGCACTACCTTTGTTGGCTACCTCTTCTACGCGTGGGTGCCTGCAACGCTCATTCTGCGCGACGCACCACCATCATACCTGAAGTTCGACCCAAAACTTGAAAGCGCACAATATCGCGACCTCTACGTGGCTTACGTGGCACGGCGCTTCGTCGAGATGGGCGGTGACAATTTGGCGCTGCAGGAGGCACTCGCATTGCTCGGCGTGAGCAGTGGCGATGTCTCGCTCGACGAGGCGCGCGAGATCGTGCGCAGCACAAAAGCCGTCGCCGACCGCGAATCCGCCCAAATGGTTGGGCGGCTGCTTTTTGCCGATGCAGCGAACACGCAAGCGCTGCTCATGGCTCTGGAGAGCGCTCAACCCCCAAGCATTGCGCCCGCCCAACCTCGCCAAACCGTGCGCGTAGCCGGCGCGGCGCTCACGTTGGTCATCCTCATCGCGGCGCTAGTGGCGCTGCGCCTGCTTCAAGGCGCGGCGATCTCTTCTGCTGCCGCGGCTGCAGTGGCTACAGTAGGACCATCCGCAGGCGTGTCTGCTGCATCGTCCGCTGTGCCCTCCGCGCTACAGTCTTCCGCAGTCCAAACACCCTCCGCCGCGCCGCCGACCTCCGAGTTCTCATTTACCGCCGAAGAGAATGCGCCACGCGCGCCTTCAACGCCTTCGATGACCGCTCGCCCTCTGCAGCACTTCACGAGCACTTATCTTCACGGCGACGAGACCTTCGAAGAAGCCTTTGAGGTGCTCGCGGATAGCGGCGAGCTGCTCGGCGAGTGCACGGTGAGCATCGGCGATCGCTTCGGGCTTGCCAGCCCTTCCCAAGTGATTGCGCTTTCAGTGAGTCTTTTCGAGAAAATCGCCATGCGCAGCGTCACACACGTGTTGCTCACCCCGTTCGCCTTTCACAACTCCGCAATATATGCGAAGATGAGCGAGGTCGGCACACCAGTGCTTGCTGAAGCAGGCATGACCTTCAACATTTCTATTGGTTCCCTGCGTGCAGAGGTGGCAGTGAGGGAGCTCAGCTTTGGGCGTATTGGCAACCAAGCTCAAGGATATTTCGAGCGTGTCGTGCTTGACATCCGCGTTTTCACATCCGCGTGAAGCGCGCCACGCACTCAACATGGCGCGTCTGCGGAAACATGTCGAGCGGCTGAACGTAGTCGAGGTGATAGCCTGCATCGAGCAGCCGGCGCGCATCGCGCGCCAGCGTGGCTGGTTCGCATGAGACATATACGAGGCGCGGCGCATTCAGGCGGCTGATTGCAGCCAGCGCTTGCGCCTCCACACCACCCCGAGGTGGATCGAGCACAACCCCTCGCCAAACACGCCGACGAAGTGCGGCTCGCTTCAATGCCTGCCCCACATCCATCGCCCACACCTCTGCGGGCAAGCCTCGCAGGTTTTCTGCAGCCACTCGGGCTGCCTGCGCGTCTACCTCGACGCCGAGCACAAACGCAGCGCGTTCGGCAAGCGGAACAGTGAACAACCCAACGCCACAGAACAGGTCGAGAAAGTTGCTGCTGGGCGTAGGCTCAGCTGCGCGCAGCACCTCCTCAATCAGCAGCGCAGCTACGGCTGTGTTCACCTGGAAGAACACATCGCCGGGCACGCGATAGCGCCAGCGCCCCACAGTGATAGTCCTCGGTGGCGAGCCAGGGTAGAGGCGACTTGCGCCCTCGTCCGAGAGACGCAGGTCGGCTAGCTCACCAGGTTGTGCGCGCAGCGTTTGAAGCAGCGCATTCAGCTCAGGCGCTGCAATGGCACACTCCGCGATGGGCGTCACGACGTGCGTCTTGCGCGCGCGATACCCCCAACGTCCATCCGCTGCGCCGACAAGCTGGATGCGGTTGCGGTAGCCGTAGGGCGCTGGCGCAGGCAGGCACGGGCGCACAGGCGGATCTTGAATGCGTCCGAGGCGCACGAGCTGTTCGCGCACTGCATCGGTCTTGTAGCGCAGTTGTGCAGGGTAGACGAGATGCTGCCAGTCGCAGCCGCCGCAGTGAGCAAAATGGGGGCAAGGGGGTGTGGTGCGCTCGGGTGAGGCGCGCAACACGCGCAGCAGCCGCGCGCGCGCAAATCGCTTTCGCTCATGCGTGAGCTGCACCTCAACCTGCTCGCCTGGCAATCCATATGGCACGAAGACCACACGCCCATCGGGAGCGCGCCCGATGGCTTCGCCGGTTGGCGCCATTGCGGTCAGCTCTAACACCATCCTAGTCACTATAATCCGCGCCGCTATGCTCAAGTACCAACTGCTCCACCCCGAGATCCTCGCCGCGCTGGGCAGTGCAGGTCATGGCGCAAAAATCTTGATCGCCGACAGCAACTATCCCTTCAGCACGCGCGCAAACCCCGCCGCGAAGCGTGTATACCTCAACTTTGCGCCCGGCTTGATCAGCGCCACGGACATTCTGCGCGTGCTCGTGGACGCCATCCCTATCGAGCGCGCGGACGTGATGGTTCGCGATGACGGCAGCGAAGCGCCGATTGTGGCTGAGTTCCGCGCGTTGTTGCCACCCGGCACGCCCGTGCACACTCATAAGCGCTTCGAGTTTTACGACGCCTGCCGCGATAGCGATACCGCGCTGGTGATCGCCAGCGGCGAGCAACGCGTCTACGCAAACATCCTGCTGACCATCGGCGTCGTCCTGCCGCCGCAGTGATGCAGGACGCATGGGCGCGGCGCACACGCGCATGGTGGCTGGCGTTCCCCGCTCTGCTCCTAGCATTCGCCCTTCGCCTGCACAAACTCGACGCCCAATCGTTCTGGTACGACGAAGGAAACAGCGCGCGGCTTGTCGAACGCTCAATCCACCTGGTTCTCGAAGGCGCAGCGGGGGACATCCATCCTCCGCTTTATTACCTGATCCTCAAGGCGTGGCGAGAGGGCGCAGGGAGCAGCGAAGCTGGGTTGCGCAGCCTCTCCGCTTTCGCCAGCACACTCACCGTGGCGCTAGCTTTCGCTGCAGGTCGTGCTTTGAGAGGCATGCGCGCAGCTTGGCTTGCTGCTTGGTTTGCAGCAGTCGCGCCGTTCAGCGTGTACTACGCCCAAGAGGCGCGCATGTACGCTTTGCTCGCGCTGTGGGCAATGCTGAGCACGTGGGCGTGGCTTCGGGCGTCTCCATGCACACGCGCGCTTGACCTGCTCTTTGTGACGAGCACTGCCGCAGGGCTATACACACACTACGCTTACCCCTTCGTCGTCGCAGCACAAGGGCTGGGTGTGCTGGTGCAGGCTGTCTCAGCGCGCACTCTCAAGCAGGCGTTGTATCCGCTTGCGCGTTTCGTGCTGCTCACTGTGCTGGCGTTGGCGCTCTTTGCGCCTTGGATGCCCACTGCGCTGCGCCAACTCAGCGGCTGGAGTGTCACCCGCGATCAGCACGACCTGCCCACCACTCTGCTCACCATCGCGCGCACACTCGTTGTGGGTCACACGCTGCCTACCGGCCAGAGCCTTCTGCCAATGCTGCTTTGGCTAGGTGCAGCAGGAGTGGGCTTAACGGCGCTGCGGCGCGCCGATCAGACGTTCTGGGCTGCGTTGCTGCTTGCTCCGCCGGTCTTGCTGCTCGGGCTCGGTGCATACCGAGAGGCGTACCTGAAGTTTCTGCTTGTTGGCTCTGCGCCGCTTTGCGTGCTCAGTGCGCTCGGTGTGGACACACTGGCGAGGCGCTTCGCGTCTGCTAGCGTGCAACGCAATGTAGCCTTGCTCGGGGCTTTGTCCCTCGCAGCCAGCGTATCGCCCGCGCTGACTAACCTCTACGACAACCCCGCGTACGCGCGCGACGACTATCGTGGTTTGCAGCGTTGGATCGCAGCACACATGCGCGCCGAGGACGCCGTGTTATTCCTCGCGCCCAACCAGTGGGAGGTGTACACCTACTACCAGGGCAACGACCAAAACCTGTACCCACTGCGCTATCGCCCCAGCACCTACGCCGTTGTGGCGCAGCAGTTGGAAGCAATTGCTGCTGCGCATCCGCGCTTCTTCACTATCTACTACGGCGAGCGTGAAGCCGACCCGGAAGGCTGGTATGAGCAATGGCTGAATCAAAATGCCTTCAAGGCACACGAGCGCTGGGTCGGGAATTTGCGCGTGGCGGTGTATGGCGCTCTGCAGCACCAAGGCCTGCAACCGCTCGAGGGATTCACCCCAGTGCGCTTCGGTGACTCCATTGCTCTTGTTGGCGTGCGTGCGGGAAGCGTGGCGCGCGCAGGAGACGTGTGGCCGTTAGAACTGCAGTGGCAAGCCCTCGCACCCATCACACAGCGCTACACCGTCTTCGTGCACATAGGCGACTCAAGCGCGCCACCGAAGGCGCAGTTCGACAGCGAGCCCCAGCACGGCTTGTTGCCCACAACCCGCTGGCGGGTTGGTGAGGTTGTGCTTGATCGGCGCGGAGTCTGGCTTAGGACCCTGACGCCGGGCGAAGCTGCAACGGTGTTCATCGGCCTGTATGACGCCACCAGTGGCACACGCCTTGCCGCTAACCACCCAAACGCCAACGAAGGGCGCCTCCCACTCACGACGATCCGCCTTGCGCCCTAAGCGTACAATTTCAACCATGAACTTCCTTGACCGTTTGATGGCTGTGAACGTGGACACCATTCCACATGATGCGATCAGCCATGACACGAAGCCAATTCGGCTTTTCAAATCCAGCTTTCTGGAGTTCTTCACACATGTCACGCCTCAGGCAGTGCTGGCGATTTGGGTGCCAGTGGTGCTCTTCTTCGCAGTGCGAGGCGCGCTAAACTGGCCTGCAACCGTCTCACCTTTTTGGTATCCGCTCGCATTTATCTTCGGGGCAGTGCTGCTGTGGACGTTCTTGGAATACGTCCTGCACCGCTTCCTGTTCCACTTCAAGCCGCGCAACCGCACCCAGTGGCAGATCATCTTCTTGTTCCACGGCGTACACCACTACCAACCGCATGTGAAGACGCGCCTCGTGATGCCGCCTGTGGTGAGTATCCCCATGGCAGCGCTTTTCTACTTGCTCTTCTGGGTTGCGCTTGATGTCGTGCTTGGAGTCCCCTTCTTGGTGGCGCCGATGTTTGCTGGCACCGTAGCCGGATACATCACCTACGACATGATTCACTACGCTACCCATCATCTGCCGGTCAAAGGTCCCATTATGAAGTTTCTCAAGCGCCACCACATGGAACACCACTTCAAGACGCCTGACGCACGCTTCGGCGTGACCACCAATTTCTGGGACCAGGTGTTCCGCACCGAGGTGTAAATTGGAGCGCCCAACGCTTGCAGAAATGGGCAGCTCGCAGCGACTATCAGAGTAGAAGGGGCGAGAGACGGGACGAGAGGACACCTCGCCGTTCGTCGGTCAGGGGAGGAGGAGCTGCCTGAATCGGGCAGAGATGGGGGCTCCTGCCCGATTCAGGTCGCGAGGGGAAAGGGAGTGCACCGCCCAACGACTGTACTGCGATGCTAGCAAGCGCCACAACCGCACAGCGAGCAGCAGTAGAATCACGCCACCGTGTCGAGCGCCACGTTTGACTTCGACCGCGCACCTGATCGACGAAATACCCTCAGCTTCAAATGGAACACTTACCCACCTGATGTGATCCCGATGTGGGTGGCGGACATGGATTTCTACGCTGCGCCGCCCATACGCGAAGCGCTTCAAGCGCGCGTGGCGCACGGCGTCTTCGGCTACGACTTCCCCACGCGCCGTCATGCCGAGATCATCGCTGCTTGGCTGCAACGGCGGTTCAACTGGGCGGTTGGTCCCGAGGCGATTGTATTTTTGCCCGGCGTGGTCAGCGGCTTCAATCTGGTGCTGCGCGCTTTTGCTGCCGTAGGCGACGCAGTGGTGATGTTCACACCAGTCTATCCGCCTTTCCTCGAGGCGCCGCAACAGCAGGGCTTGCAGCGCATCGCCGTCCCACTGAGCGAGCGCGAGCAGTGTCCGCGCTATACCATTGACTTCACTGCCTTTGAGCGCGCGCTCACCCCTCGGGCGCGCGTCTTGCTTTTCTGCCACCCTCATAACCCTGTCGGCCGCGAATGGACGCGCGAAGAGCTTATGCGACTCGCAGCGATCTGCGAGCAACACGATCTGCTCATTTGCTCGGATGAAATCTGGGGCGACCTCACCCTTGGCGACACGCAACATGTGCCGCTTGCGGCACTCGATGAAGACATTGCCGCGCGCACGATCACGCTCATGGCGCCGAGCAAGACGTTCAACATCCCTAGCTTAGGGTTCAGCTTCGCTGTGGTGACCAATCCAACGCTGCGCCGCAGGTTAGCGCAAGCCGCGCATGGCACTCTACCTCATCTCAACACATTCGGTTTGGTTGCCGCCGAAGCAGCGTACACTCGTTGCGACGATTGGCTGGATGCTGCACGCGCCTACCTCACGACAAACCGCGACGTGCTGATGCAATTCGTTCAATCCGAGATGCCCGGCGTGCGCGCTTGCCCCACTGAAGCAACTTACCTCGCCTGGCTGGATTTTCGCGCTGCGCTCGGCGCTGAAAATCCGCACACCTTCTTTTTGAAGCATGCGCGTGTCGCGCTCAACGACGGTGCCAGTTTCGGACCAGGCGGTGAAGGTTGGGCGCGACTCAACTTCGGATGCCCGCGCGCACAGCTCATGGAGGCATTGGAGCGCATGCGAGACGCGCTACGGCGTCGTTAAGCTTGCGCCGTTGCTCGGCGGCTGCATCGGCAGATACACGTCGAACGTCGTGCCTACGCCCACCTTGCTGTTCACCACAATGTGCCCATGATGGGCTTGCACAATTGTGTTGGCGATAGAAAGCCCAAGTCCTGAGCCGCCACTGGCACGCGAACGCGATTTATCCACGCGGTAGAAGCGCTCGAAGATATGCGGCAAGTCCTTTTCTGGGATGCCAATGCCAGTGTCGCTCACCGTCAGGCGCGCAAAGCCGTTGTAGTGCGCCGTAGCTTCGATGCGCACTTCGCCGCCTTCTGGGGTGTGCTTAATGGCGTTGTCCACTAGGTTGAGCAACACCTGCTTCAGGCGGTCGTAGTCGCCGTACAGCGTCAAGTTGGGCTCAGCGTGGGCGACGATGCGCAGCTTGCCTTGCGCCAGCATGTTGGCGCTGCGCTCGACGTCGGCAATCAAGCGCGGCACATCAACGTTGGTGAAGTGCATGGAGAGCACGCCAGCATCGGCTTGAGAGAGCAGCAGCAAGTCACGCACCATGCGGTTCATGCGATCAGCCTCGCTGGCGATGGCGCTAAGGGACTCCTCGTCGGTGCAACCCATCGCGCGCAGCAAGTCCACGTTGCCGCGGATGACCGTGAGCGGCGTGCGCAGCTCGTGCGAAACATCGGCGATGAGGCGCTGTTGGGCGTGGAAAAGCTGCGAGAGGCGCTCCAACATGGCGTTGAAGGCACGCGACAAGCGCGCCACCTCATCGTTCGTCCGTGGTTCGGGCACACGGCGGTCTAGGTTTTCAGCGCGATAGATCGCCATCGCGGTTTGGGTGATCTGGTCAACAGGGCGCAGCGCGCGCCGCGCAAGCAGCACGCCAACCACGCTTGAGAACATCAGCACCAACACTCCAGAGACAGTCAGCGTGAGGAGCAACACCTGCTGCGCGATAGCCACACTCTCGAGCGAGGTGGCTACCTGCAAATAGCCTATCAGCCGATTGTCGCGCGTGAACACGGGTCGGGTGAGCACGCGCAGAGGCGGCATGCCCCCGCCATGTCGCGCGTCGCCGAAAATATCTGCACTCAGTTCTGTGGCGGCGGCACTGCTTGCATGTTGCCTGAGCCGCGCTTGATGCTGAGAGATAGATTGCGCGTCCAGCGGGGCGTCGCCGAGCGGTGATTCGAACAAGTTGGGCGAAAGCCCAATCACCTCACCATTGGCGCTGATCACCTGCACATACACCTCGGAGGCGCGAAAGGCGTCTAGCTGTGTGAACTTCACCACTAGGCGCCCACCCCGCTCCACCGCTTCCAGGCGCTGTCCGGCGACGAGCGGCAAGGCAGCCTCCACAGCTTGAAGCAACTGTGCATCCACTTGCCGCACTAACAGCACGCTGACAGCAGCGTACACGCCGATCCCGAACACGATCAGCGCGAGCAATAGCACGCCGCTATACCACAGCGTTAACTTCAGACGGATGGGCATGAGCGGTGATGAAGCCTAGCGCCGCAGCATGAGACGCGCATAAGCGCCGGTTTACAACAGCGGCGGTCGAGCATGCAGGCGCGTCAGCTCGTCGTAAATTCCTAGCCACTCCGCCAGCTCTTGCCGGCGCTGCTCCGCCTGCTGGCGCTGCGCGCGCTCAAGGGCCTGTTGCACACGTCGGTTGATCTCCGCTTGGATCCCAAGTGGATTCCACACGCGGTCGAAAAGCAGCTCATTCTCCATCCCGGCAGTGCGGATGGACACGTCGCCAACATTGAATATCACGTCAATGATGCCGCGTGTGGTCACAGTAGTGTTTTGGACGTTTCGCAGTTCAGCCGCGCGCTGCCGTGTTCCGAGGATGCCCCACGGCGTGCGCTTCACATCGAGGATGCGATCGCTGGTGATCACGAAGACATCATTTCGCCAGTCCTCATAGCACCACAGCCACCAGACAACTAGCGCCAGCAGGATGGGCACAACGAGCGCTGAGAAGGGCCAGCTCAAGAGCGTGGTGAAGAGCGAAGGCAAGAACATCCTCCCCACCGCCAGCAACCCCACTGCTCCCCCGAGCATGAACGTCGGCGCTGCAATACCCTTGAGGAGGATCAGCCAGTGACGTCGGTAAACGATCGCATCGCCGCGCACGACTTGCACGCGTGGAAGCCACTCGTAGCGCACACGTGCGAACCAAGCGCGTAGCCGCTCAAGCAGAGAAGGCGAAGCAGGCAACGCAGGAGAAGCCCTTGGGGCGCTGGGTGCGGTGATGCCCATGCGCGCGCGGAGCGCAGCGCGTATGCGCGCACGCTCGCCCGCTGAGATCCTGTGCCGTGCGCGCTGCGTGGCGTCAAGGATCAGCTTGCCAATGGCAGCAGGATTGCGCACATGGTCGAAGCGCACGGTTGTGTTGGCGCCCTGTGCTGTGATCACAACATCTCCTAGATCGAAAAGGGTGTCGAGGAACGTGCCTCGCTCTACCTCCACTTGCTGCACGCGATCAAGCAACAATTCTTCGCGATGGTCATAGAGCAACACGATGCGCTCGTGATGCACCACGCGCTCCTCAGTCACTAAGAAGTAGTCGTTGTAATAGTCGAGCACTTGCCACGCCAGCCATCCTAGCGCTGCTAGAGCCATGAGCGCACTCACACCGCGCAACACAAGACCGAAAGCAGCTAGCGCCTCCAAGAAGGAAAGCAACACCAACGCCAAGCTCA
Organism: Thermoflexales bacterium; assembly: GCA_025057935.1. Lineage (GTDB taxonomy): Bacteria > Chloroflexota > Anaerolineae > J036 > Brachytrichaceae > DRWP01. Next base: position 8,042 of record JANWUW010000087.1, on the reverse strand, counting down.
ACACGAGGAGAACGGTAGGCAGCGCGATTTTGCCAAGGAAGAACAGCGCATGACGCCTGCCGAACCACAGCACTTGCTCGCCTTCATAAATCTGGCTGCGCAATTTGCGCGGCATTGGTCGGTGCGGTGTCAATCGAGCCACATGCTCGCGCAAGCGCGCGTCCTGCGCGAGTAAACCCTGGAAGGCATCGCGCGGGATGAACCAGAGCGTTGCTGTCGACAGCGCTTCAACGCTTTGCTCATCAACGTGTCCGCTCAGAAAGGAGTATTCATTGAACACGTCCCCCGCTGTGAGCACGCGCGTGATAGGGTCAAGCCCTTGTTCATTCAGCGTTCGTAGGGCAAGCTTGCCGCTGCGCACCACGTAGAGATTGCAGTCGTGATCTCCAACCGCAAACAGCAGCTCCCCTTCGCTCAACCGACGCACGCGCAGCAGTTGGAGGACCTTGGCGAAGGCAGCTTCATCGAGGTCTGCGAACAAAACATGCCTGCGCAAGCTCTCCACGATGGCGGTGGGGGGCAAGCCCATGGCGCGTCACAAGGATTGTAGCAATGTGGAATAGAACAGAGCGCTACACAGCCTTCTGAAGCACGAGGTGCAGGCCGTTGCGGCGATGCTGGACAAGCTTTAATGCGAACTCACTGGCTTGGAGCGGCGCAATGCTCTCCTTTTGGCATTGGTCTTCGATCCATGCCCAACTTCGCTGAGCGCGATCCTGCTCAGTTGGGCACTGCACTAGCTCCTCGGGCAGCTTTAGGGTGAGGTTAATGCTGCGTGGTGTTAGTTCTGGATATGCGTGCGGATTACCCTTGCGAACGATCTCGCTCATGATGCGCAGGCGCGGCTTGATAGAAGCGCGCGCTATTTGCCGCGTTTGTGCAATGTCCTCGCGTCCAAGCTGCGAAAGATACGAGATGATTGCACCTCGCAACTTGGGTGGCACCTTCGCCTGCTCAAGCACTTGCTCCCAAAGTGATGTGAGAAGTTCAGACGTGGGAAGCGTCTCGAAGAAAGAGCCCTGAACCAACGAAAGACGACAGAGTTGTGGTTTGGCTCTGTGAGTCCGAACAAGGTAGAAACACTCCCGCTCTTCCGGTCCCTCTCTCCCCTGCAGACAGGCTTCGTAGCGGCGCACGGCATCCTTTACCAGCTCCGTGAGGGCTTCGAGCTTCTTGTGCGATGAGGGCAGGGTTGAGTTAAACGACGCAATCGCGCCACTTCGTGAATCCTTGAGCTCCACAAGCGCGCCATCGCCAACAGCGCCCGTCCCCTCCCAAGCCATCACGAAATCAGGAAATGCGCCGGAGTCAATCCTCCACTTTCGTGTCCCATACCACCAAGCAACAGCGTCCTCAAGCGTGTCTCCTCTCTCCTGCGCGCATTGCGCAATGCGCACTGCATCCCGAAAAACGCCTTCTCGCAGAGTATGCCGACTTCCAATGTAGGCATACGGCTCGTATAGCGAAGCCAGTTCCTCGAGCGAACGATCGGTCAGCAATTCCGGTTTCGACGCAACAGCGCTCGCAACCGAGACAAACAACCTGAAGGCACCCACGTCACTCGCCTGAATCGAACAGCGTGAACTGCGCTGACGGGACAGGCACTGGCGGAGGAAAGTCAGTCTCGCCCCAGACTTGTTCGAGATTGGGCGTGAAGCGGTAGTAATGCTTGAGCACTGCGATCGAATCCGCTTCACGTCGTGCGCTCAAACGTTGACAAATGCATGCTACGTTCTCTGGGTCTATCTCAATAGAGACAGAGTGTCGTCCTAACTGCTGCGCCACAACAGCCGTCGTGCCTGTGCCAGCGAATGGGTCCAACACCCAATCTCCTGGCAATGTGGAGCTGAGGAGGATACGCGCCAGCAACGCCACAGGAGATTGCTGCTTATGCAGCCGATTGCCGCGGGCGTCACGCAGCGCCTCTTCGCCCGCGAAGTAGCCAGAGGTCAACTCCCGAATGTCATCCCAAACATCAGTGACATACATGCCATTCTCTCGAGGGTAGCGATACTCGGGACGCAGAGGAGCATCAATGCGCAAACGGTGAAAAACGCGTGGCTTGAATCCTTTCGTGGCGAACGCGATGATTTGATACTGCTTGCCGAAGCGCCACTCGTTGGGGACCGCAGAAGTCCGCTTGACCCAAATGATCACGTTTTGCAGCGTCCAACCCGTTTCGCGCAAGACGCGCAGCACATGCTCTGCGTTCTTCTCGCGCTGCATGAAGTAGATCGCCCCTCCCTCGAGAGTAAGCTGGTGTGCAGCGCGACACACTTGTTCCATCCACCCCCAGTATTCCTCCTCTGGAAGGTCGTCGCTGAAGTAGGCATACTCCTTGCCCTGATTGAAGGGCGGGTCCAAGAAGGTCAGCGCAAAGTTGATTCCCTGCACTTGCAGCTTTGCCATTTGCTGCAAGCAATCGCCTTCCAGAACAATCGCTCGAGGCAACGGCATGAGACTACATCATAGTCGAAGCATCGTAGCTTCGCGTTCTCGAAGCACAAGCCATGCGAAGCGCACAAGCGCCAGTTGGCGCCGCCAGCGCCACGGTTGGCGCACCAAGCGATACAGCCACTCTAACCCGAGGCGCTGAACCCATCGCGGGGCGCGTCGCTGCACACCTGCGATGAAATCAAACGCACCCCCAACTCCCATGCCCAACATCCCGTGTCCGGGTCGCTCAAGATGCGGCAGGTGCTCGCCAAGCCACAAGTCCTGCGCTGGCGCGCCGTAAGCCACAAAAAGCAGATGCGGATCGGCAGCGCGAATGCGCGCCACAATGTCCTCAGCATGCTCTGGGCGCGGCGAGCCAGCAAACGTGCCGCACACGCGCAGCCCTGGGCAACGCAGCACGAGCAGCTCCGCAGCACGATCCGCAACCCCTGGCTGAGCGCCTAGCAAGAACACGCGCCAGCCGCGCTCGGCAGCAACCGCGCACAAGCGCGTCATGAGATCCACCCCAGCAACGCGTTCTCGCAGCGGGCTGCCGCATTGCCGCGCTGCCCAGAGCACGCCGACGCCATCGGGCACGTTCAACTCAGTGCGCTGCAGCAGTGCCTTGAACTCTGGCAAGCGCTGTGCCGTCATGATGAACTCTGGATTCACCGTGGCAAACTGGTGTACGCCGCCGCGTTCTACGCATTGCGCTGCAATCGCGCATGCTTCGGCTTCAGTCACGTCATCTACGGGCACTCCGAGGATAAACACGCGGCGCGGTCTCAGTCCACTCATCATCAACTCACGCGGCGATCCTAGAATGCTTGTTGTGAGGCGTGAACCTGTTTACCTCGATCATGCGGCAACTACGCCAGTCGCCGAGTCGGTCATCAGCGCCATGCTGCCGTATTTCGGCGAGCGCTTCGGGAACGCCTCCTCGCTGCATGCGTTCGGGCGGCGCGCCGCAGCCGCACTGGACGAGGCACGCGCCACTGTGGCATGCGCCATCGGTGCGCGCAGCGGTGAGATCGTCTTCACCGCCTCTGGCACCGAAGCCAACAACCTCGCCCTGCGCGGCGTTGCTTTCGCAGCGCGCCGTCAAGGCAAAGGGCAACACCTCATCACCTCTGCTGTAGAGCATCAAGCTGTCGCCGCAACGGTATCGCAGTTGCGCGAATGGTTCGGTTTCGAGGTGACCATTTTGCCCGTCGATCGCTTCGGGATGGTGGATCCAGACGACGTGCGGCGTGCGCTGCGCCGAGACACAGTGCTGGTGAGCGTGATGCTGGCGAATAACGAGGTCGGCACGCTCCAGCCTGTGCGCGAGATCGGCGCGCTCTGCCGCGAGCGCGGCATCCTGTTCCACACCGACGCCGTGCAGGCGCCTGCCTATATGCCGATAGACGTGAGCGCGCTGAACGCAGACCTGCTCGCACTCTCGGCACACAAGTTCTACGGACCAAAAGGCGTTGGCATGCTCTACATTCGCGAGGGCACGCCCTACATGCCGCCGATCACTGGCGGCGGACACGAGCGCGGGCGCCGACCAGGCACAGTCAACGTGGCGGGCGCCGTCGGGACAGCGGCAGCGCTGCGCATGGTGCAGCGCGAACAGGAACTGCACGTCGCGCGCCTTGCAAGACTGCGCGATCGCCTGATCAACGGCGTGCTTGAGCGCGTGCCAGAAGTGCAGCTCACAGGGCATCCCACGCAGCGCTTGCCCAATCACGCGAGCTTTGTGTTTCAGGGAGTGGATGGCGAGTCGCTGCTCATGGCGCTCGACGTGGAGGGATTCGCGGTGAGCACGGGCAGCGCGTGCAGCAGCGGTAATCCTGAGCCTTCACCGGTGCTGTTGGCGATGGGATTCACGCCCGAGTGGGCAATCGGCAGCTTGCGCGTCACGCTGGGCTACGCCACTACCGAAGCTGAGGTTGACGCCTTCCTCGACGTGCTCCCCGAATGCGTGACGCGCGTGCGCTTGGCGCTTGCAGAGGCGTAGCTATCGCGAATCCCCACGCTCGGTAGCCCAGCGCAAGAGCAGGCGCAGCGCCTCGTCTGCAGCTTCCTGCTTGTTGGAATGGCGGTCGCCTTGCCACACGTTGCGCGTTATATGCTCGCTCTCTGGCGTGCTCAGCGCGACGAAGGTCAAGCCGACCGGCTTGTTTGGCGTTGCGCCGCCGGGGCCAGCGATCCCCGTCGTGCTTACGCCGACGTGCGCGCCGAGCGCGCGCCGCACGCCCTGTGCCATCTCCAGCGCACACTGGGCGCTTACCGCGCCGAAGCGCTGCAGCGTTTCCGCGCGCACGCCGAGCACGTGCTGCTTCACGGCGTTGCTGTAGGCGATCACGCCGCCGACGAAATAGGCAGAGCTGCCAGCACGTTCGGTGATCACATCGCCCACGAGTCCACCAGTGCATGATTCCGCTGTGGCGAGCGTCCAGCCGCGCGCGAGCAGCGCTGCAGCAATCTGGTCATTGGCGTATGCGCGCCAGCGCACGCGCAAATCCTCAAGCATGAGAGGCATAGCCGCATGCGCTGCATCCATCACTTCTACAGGAAGCAAACTGCGCAACGCTTCAAATTCCTCCTCATCCAGCACAAGCACGCGCCCTTCAGCACTCATCCACGCATCCGTGGCGAGGTCGAGCCAATCCAAATCGGCGGCTGCGATGCGCGGCGGGCGCGTGATGTTGGCATACCAGCCTTTAAGCTCGCCGCTCGCTGCGCGCACCTCGAACACGTTGTACCAACGATCGCGGTAAAACGTCTCAATGAACACATCGCCTTGTTCGAGTGTGACGTAGGGGAGCACTTGACGTCCGCGCGTCCACACTGCGCGCACAACAACAGCGGCCGTGTCAGCAGCGATGACCTCGCCCGCGTAAGTGAGCAAGCGGTCGCCCTGCGCGTTGCACTTGTGGATGTTGATCTGTTGACCTGAGTGCATGGCGCTAAGTCATCTCCGGCACAATCACACGCCAGAGCAAGTAGGCGTCAAACGCGCCTAAGCCCAGCGTCGCGCCGAGCCAAGCTCGTTGTGCGAGGGCGTGCCAGCGTCGGAGCACGTGCGACCAACCGAGCGCAACTGCCAAACCGATTGGCAACAGCGCAGGGAACAAGTAACGCCCTTGGTGCTGCACGAACTGCAGGTTGTACCAAGCAAACGCGAGCACTGTGAACAGCGTCAATCCCGCCAGCGCGTTGAGCGCACGGCGCTGCGCTGCTTCAAGTCGCACGCCCTCCTGCGCCCACCACATCGCAAACGCTGCGGCTGAAAGCGAGGAGAGCGCCAGCAGCAGCAGATACCAGCGCTCGCTCAGCGGAATGCTCATCCATCCGAACTGCCCCCAGAACGATTGAAACGTGGTGCGCAGCCCGCGCCAAAGCACCTCAGCGAAACCATGCTGCGCAATCCACGCCGCCGTTGTTGGTTGCCCAAGGACAGCAGCATTGTGCGCCTGCAAGCCGAGGAAATCGAGCCCGCCGTACACCATCACATTGCGCACCCACCACGGCAAGCCAATCAGACAGGCGATGAGTCCCACTTGTAGAACGCGCCAGACGCGCTGCCGCCACGAGGATGCCTCGGCAAACCACGCCCCAAGGAGTGCAAGGGGCAGCGCAAGATACGCTGTGGCTTTCGTCCAAAAGGCAAGCCCGACGACGACGCCAAGCCCCATCAGCGCCTTGGGCGCAGGCGACGACGCAGCGCGCAACCAGCGCACTGCCTGCCATGCAGTCAACGCGATCCACAGCTCCGCGAGCGCATCGTTGTTGTAGCCAGAGAGAACAAACAGATGCTGAGGCAGCAGCCCCACGATCGCTACCGCAAATGCGGCTACCCAAGGTCGGGTTGGGAAGATAAGATGCACGACCTGGTGAGCGCAAACAAGGCTTAGCGCGCCGATGAACAGCGTGAACAAACGCAGCGCACCGAGATCGCCATTGCTGAGCAGAAAGACAGGCAGCGAGAGCGCGTAGAACAGCGGCGGCTGATGATCCTCGTAAGTGAGTCGCGCGACGGGAACGTTGCGCTCACGCGGCGGGATGGGCACGAAGGTTGGCTCCCAGTCGCTCGGCTCGATCACTGGCACGATGCCGGCTGCGAGCTGGCGCGTGTAGTTGTAGTGTGCAGGCTCGTCGGGGTTTTGCCAAGCCGGTACCTGCATGGCGAAGGAGACGCCCAACGCTGCATACAGCGCCAGCACAACCAGCAGGCGCCACGCGTTCACGAGTTTGCGCCCTCCGCTGGCGGCGCGTTGATCAGCACGCCTTCGCTCGGCTCGTAGCGCTCGGTAGTGAAGATGACCGCGTTTGCATGCGTTTGGGCGCGCACATCGTCCACTGGCGTCTGCTTGAGCTGCTCACGCCACGCGCGTAGGCGCTGCACTTCAGCAGCGTCAATCTCGTACTCCTCCCGATGAGCGACCAGGTGATCCACAAGCAAGCGCAACACTTTGTAGCGCAGCTCTGCAGCCGAAGCGAACTTCTGCCAGCGCGTGAAACGCTCCACTTCGCTGATGAACGCTTGGGCTGCTTGAGTTTGGCGCGTCGCGGTGCTGTAAAACGCCAAGATGCGCGCGCCAGCGCGCTGCGCTGTGCTCCACTCCAAGCCCACCGGGGCTTGAATGTCACGCCCCAACAGCAGGATGAACGCATCAGCACGGCGGATTGCGCCAAGGTCCGGCTCGCGCGCCTCGTTCGGCGTTTGGCGGATCAGCCAGCCGAGCGAGGTGGGGATTTCGGCAACAGCGCGCGCGAGCACTGAGCGCTCAAAGCGCAGGTCTGGCGCAGAGGAAAGATACAGCCTCAGCTTTTCCATAGCCTCTGCTTATCCTATCTCGCCGCGTGCCACAGCGACCACGTAATCCGCCATCGCGCCGGGGATGTCAACGCCGGTCGCTGGCACGCTGTTGCGGAACTCCATGGTGTGGTTAACCTCGTTTACGAGCAAGCCGCGCTCTGGATCCTCGAAGATATCCACAGCGACGATGCCGCCACCCACAGCCTTCGCTGCTGCAACGCTGATCGCATCGAGCTCTGGCGTCACCGGGCAATTGCTCGCCTTGCCGCCGAGGTGGGTGTTTGTGATCCAGTGCTCGGAGGTGCGGTAGATAGCGGCAATGGTGCGATCGCCGACGACGAAGGAGCGAATGTCGCGCCCGGGTTTGCGCACGTGCTCTTGGATGTAGTAGATATGCTGGGCGTAGCCGCCCAGCTCGTCGCGCAGCATGACCACGGCTTCAGCCGCATCGCGGTCGTTGACGCGCACCACCCCGCGCCCCCACGAGCCGACGACAGGCTTGAGCACGCAAGGATAGCCGAGTTGCTCAATGGCTTCCAGCGCGCTCGCCGGCGTGAACGCCATCATCACTCGCGTAGTGGGCACTCCGTGCTGCATCAAAAGCTGCGTGGTGATGAACTTATCGCCGCAGTTCTCGATCACCTCATGTGTGTTCACAGTGCGCACGCCCGCGAGCTTCATGATGCGTTGAATGTAAAGCGCGCGGCTTTGCGACACAGTGCGCTCGAAGCACACATCGTAGCGCTTCCAAGGCGAGAGATCGGTGAGATCGAACACGACCTTGCGGTCGTCCACCACC
>JANWUW010000083.1 GCA_025057935.1 Thermoflexales bacterium | reverse complement strand
TGCGGCGCTCGCTCGCCATCCATACCACAGGGCAGAGCGGGCATGCCTTTCACCCGCACTATGACGACATGATCCCGCTTTGGCTGGAAGGGCGTTACAACCCGCTGCTCTGGCAGCGCGAGGATGTCCTGCAACATGCAGCAGCGACGCTAGTGCTGCAACCGCAGCCATAAGCGCTCAGCGCTTTGCGCCGCGATGTTGCCTCTGCATTTCACGTTTGGACCGTTCTCGCTCAGCAGCTACACGGCGTTGCTCGTCGCAGCGGCGCTGGTCGTCGCCCTCGTGACGTGGCGGCAAACGCGCTGCGCAGCCTCAGCATGGGGCGTGCTGGGCGTGAGTATGGCAGCGTGGCTTAGCGGACGGATCGGCTTCCTCGTCCTGCATCTCGAAGCGCTGCGCGAGGGGCAAGTGCCATTCGGCTACGCCGAACACGCTGCTGTGCTCGGCGCGTGGATCGCTCATCAGGCGCTGCGGCGCTGGTGCCAAAGGTGTGTGCCCTCAGAGACAACCTTTGCGTTTGCCGTATGCGCCCTTGGCGCGGCGCTCTCGTTGAGCTGCATCTCGCATGGGTGCGCTTTCGGGCGCGAGGTGTTCTGGCAGGTCGAAGGCGAGCATTCGCTCGCTTGGCGCCTGCATGTGGATTGGCCTGACGACACGCTCACGCACGCCCCGCGCTTGCCCACGCAAGCATTCATGGCGATTTGGCTTGGAGTGGGCGCGGCGCTTGCGCTGATCATACGCGCGCCGGCAGCCCTCGGCGTGATGTGGTTCGCGCTAGGCGACTTCGGCGTGCAGTTTCTGCGCGGCGACGAGGCAACTCAATGGCTCGGCTTGCGCAGCTACCAGTGGTTCGACCTCGTGCTTGTGTTGAGCGCTGCCTTCGCGCTGGCGCGATGCCGTTTCAAAGCAGCTCGCGCGGGTCTGTGATGTAGCCGGTCACTGCGCTGGCAGCCACGACCGCTGGTGAAGCAAGGTAGATCTCGCTTTCACGCGTGCCCATGCGTCCGCGGAAGTTGCGGTTGGCGCTGCTGATCGTGACCTCGCCAACTGCCGGCACGCCCATGTGGTTGCCCATGCATGGTCCACAACCTGGCACGCCGATCACCGCGCCAGCCTCAAGCAGGATGTCCACGTAGCCGCGCGCCACTGCCTCGCGCAGCACCTCGGACGAAGCGGGAATCACGAGCAGGCGCGTGCCGCGCGCCACCTTGCGCCCACGCAACACCTCACATGCTGCTGCAATGTCTTCGAGGCGACCGTTGGTGCATGTGCCGATGAACGCCTGCTGCACGCGCACGCCACGCACTTCGTGAATCGGCACCACGTTGTCCACGCGGTGCGGGCATGCCACCATCGGCTCAAGCGTGCTTGCGTCATAGGTGTAGTGGGCGATGTATTGCGCGTCGGGATCAGGGTAAATCGCCATGGCGCGCAATCCTTCCACGCCGTGCACAGGCGCAGGCACCCTGCGCCGAGGAAGGCGCGCGGCGAGATACTCGAACACGGCATCGTCGGGCGGCAGGTAAGCCGTCTTCGCGCCAAACTCCGCCATCATGTTGGGGATCACCATGCGGCTCTCCAAGCTCAGCCGCGAGATGCCGTCGCCGTCGAACTCCACCGAAGCATACAGTCCGCCGTCCTGCCCGAGATCGCCGATCAACTTCAGGCAGAAGTCTTTTGATGTCACCCCAAACGGCAACGCGCCCTTCAGCGTGATGCGGATGCTCTCAGGCACGCGCAGCCAGAGCTCTCCCGTTGCCCACAGCGCTGCCACTTCGCTGCGCCCTACGCCAGCGCCGAACGCGCCGAGCCAGCCAAAGTGCGTGGTGTGACTATCAGCGCCAAGGATGAGCTGCCCCGGCAGCACGCATGCCTCTTCGCTCAGCACCTGATGGCAAATGCCGCGCCCCACTTCGAAGAAGTTCACCACGCCTTGTTCTTCAACGAAACGCCGCACCTCGGCATGATTTTGCGCGTGTTGCGTTGTCGGCGCTGGGACAGCGTGGTCGAGGGTGATGCACAACCGCTCTGGATGCTTCACACGCTCCACGCCAATCTGCTTGAACAGCCGCCAGATCGCCGCAGTGTTGTCGTGGCTGAGGATCACGTCTGGCTGCGCGTCCACAATCTCGCCCGCGCGCACAGAGGAGCGACCTGAGGCGCGCGCCAAAGCCTTTTCCGCGAAAGTTTTGCCCATGAGCCCTGTGAGCGTGAATTGCGGCGGATTGTACGCTTGCAAGGCGCGCAGGACTCGCTGCCAGAGCTTGTGGCACAATTTGCTCACCGCTGAGCGAGACCGTCTCAGCGAGACAAGAACAACGAGAGGTGGTTCTAGCGATGCATATCCTGCGAGTTGGCGTTGCAGCCATTGTCCTCGGGGGAACGCTTGCTGCGGCAACTTGGCGCCCCGCTTACGCGCAAGTCGAGCTCACTGTCACTTCTCCTTTTCTCAACGTGCGCCGCGGTCCCAGCACCAGCACCGAGATCATCGGGCGGCTCAACTGCGGTCAAAAAGTGATTGCTGACGCAAAGACCGCGGACAACCAGTGGTACCGCATTGACTACAACGGCCAGAAAGCTTTCGTTTTTGCTCAGTATGCCCAGCCGGGCGGCACGTGCAGCACTAGCGCCCCTGCCGCCCCTGCTGCGCCCGCTGCACCTGCCGCGAGCGGCACCACTGCCACTGTGCTGAGCGATTTCCTCAACGTGCGCAGTGGTCCAAGCACTGGCAACGCCATCATCGGTCGCCTGCAGCGTGGTCAGAGCATCACTGTGGTCGGGCGCACTCCCGACGGCGCATGGTTGCAGGTCAACTACAACGGGCGCAACGGCTTTGTGTTCGCGCGCTTCACCTCGCTCGGCGCTGCACAAGCTGCTGCGCCGGCACCAGCGCCCGCTCCGCGCAACACTGGCTGGACCTTCGAGCTTGGCGGTCACATGGGCAGCACGGCCGTCTTCCCGCAAATGCGCGAGATCGGCATGACGTGGGTGAAGTTCCAGACCCAGGACACCGACATCCCAGGGCGCATCGCTGCCGCGAAGGCAAATGGGCTCAAGGTGCTGCTTGGTGCCGTGGGCGATCGCACGCGCGCGGCCGACCCGAACTATCACCGCCAGTTTGCCCAAGAGTTGGTGCAGTATGTGCGCATGGGGGTTGACGCGATCGAAGTTTGGAACGAACCAAATCTCGATCGCGAGTATGGCGGCCCAGGCAACGGGCAAGTCAACCCTGAGAACTACGTGAACATGCTGCGCGAAGCCTACCAAGCGATCAAAGCAGCAAATCCCAACGTTCTGGTGATCGGCGCTGCGATGGCGCCGACGGGCTACTTTGGCGGCAACTGCACCAACGCAGGGTGTGACGATGAGCCGTTCCTGCGCCGCATGGCAGCCGCTGGCGCCGCGCAGTGGATGGACTGCATCGGCGCACATCACAACGGCACAATGGTTGGTCCTGACCAGACCTCCGGCGCGCCCGTGGGCAGCCCCCATCACCATCAGTGGTACTTCTGGGGCACGCTCAACGTGACCTACAACGCCTTCGGCGGCGCAGTTCCCGTTTGCTGGACCGAGCTCGGCTACCTCACGCCCGAGGGCATCGGGCCGATCCTCGCGCCGAACTTCCAGTGGGCATCAAACATCACCCTAGCGCAACAAGCGCAGTGGCTCGCGCGCGCAGCGCAGCTCTCGAAGGAGAGCGGCAAGGTGCGCATCATGATCATCTGGAACATGGATCGGCGGCAGTATGATCATGACGACCCACAAGCTGGTTACTCCATCTTCCGCCCCGACGGCTCTTGCCCTGCCTGCCCGCTGCTCCGCCAAGTGATGCGCGGAAGCTAGCCAAACGCGCGGCTGCAAACGGGGCTGCTCGATGTGCAGCCCCGTTTGTTCGTGTACGCGCTTTCCCTCTTCGCTGCTTTTCGGCAAGCGACGCGAGCACTGCCGCTTAGATAGTTCGTAGAATACCCCTCATGGTGAGCTCCACATCGCCGAGCGACACGCCAGCCGTGCTCCAGTCGAACCTTCGTGAAAGCGAGCGCTACGTGCTCGCCGAGACGCGCGTGAGCATCGGGCGAACGGTGACAGGTCAAAACGACATCGTTCTCTCTCCCGATGATCTCACTGCTTCAAGACAGCACGCCACGTTGACGCTGGAAGGCAACACATGGGTGATCGAAGATCACAGCCGCAACGGCACGCGCGTGAACGACCGCGTGTTGCGCCATGAGCGGCTCGCGCTACACCACGGCGACCGCATTCGCATCGGGCACACGTTCGACGTCACTTTCTACATCGTCGGCGAGACCCAGTGGACACGCGAGAGCGATTGGAACGTGGATGAGCTCGCAAACCGCGCCAGCTTCCTCAACGAAGCGCCTCCCGTGACCACAGGCTTGTGGCTCAGCCCCAACGCCGCTGTTTGGCGCGACGGCGTGCGCCTGCCGGTCTGGCTCTCGCGCACCGAGTATCGCTTGCTGAAGCACTTGATGCAGCACGCCGGCAACGTGTGCGAGTATGCTGAAATCATCAAAGCGGTGTGGAACGACAAGGCACGCAGCAAGGACAATGTGCATGAACTGGTCTACCGCGTGCGCCACAAGATCGAGCCAATTCCCTCTCAACCGAGGTACTTGCTCATCCGAAGCGGCATTGGGCTCGTGCTTTTCCCGCAAGGCGCGCCCGAGGAAGAGCTTGCATGAGACAAACAGTGGTATAGCATCGAAGCCGAGCTGTGCGCATCCTCGCAATCGAGACTTCCTGCGACGAAACCGCTGCCGCTGTCGTTGACGACGGGCACGTCGTGCGTTCTAACGTTGTCGCCTCTCAAGCAGAGCTGCACCGCCAATACGGCGGTGTTTTTCCGGAGCTTGCCTCGCGCGCCCACGTGGAAGCCATCGCGCCCGTCGTGCAGAAAGCGATGGATGACGCCCGTGCGACGTGGGATAGCCTCAGCGCCATCGCCGTCACGCGCGGCCCTGGGCTGCCCGGCTCGCTGGTCGTCGGCGTGAACATGGCGAAGGGCATCAGCTTAGCGACTGGCTTGCCCCTCATTGGCATCAATCACCTAGAGGGTCACATCTACGCCCACTGGCTCTCACTCAACGGGCGCCCGGCAAATGACAACCCCATGGTGTACCAGCTGCTCCACAGCGAAGGCGACCTCTCGCCTTTCCCGCTTGTGGCGCTCATCGTGAGCGGTGGTCACACCGAGCTGGTGCTCATGCACGCGCACGGCCACTATGAATTGCTCGGTCATACGGTGGACGACGCCGCTGGCGAAGCATTTGACAAGGTCGCGCGCTTGCTGGGCTTGGGCTACCCTGGCGGCCCAGCGATTCAAAGAGCAGCGCAAGGCGGCAATCCTCATCGCTTCAAGTTCTCGCGCCCACGCATCTCGCTGAACGCGCGCACCGTGCGCACCGCACAAGAAGAGTTTCTCTTCTCATTCAGCGGCATCAAGACGCAGGTGCTGCGCCTAGTGCAGGCTTTCGGCATGAGCAAAGATGGCAAGCTATCCCCCCAGACGCCGGTGAGCGACATTGCCGCCAGCTTCCAAAACGCAGTGACCGATTGGCTGGTGGAGAAGACAGCGCGCGCTGCAGAGCGCTATGGCGCGCGCCTTGTTCTGGTTGGCGGCGGCGTGAGCGCGAACCAAATGCTGCGCCAAAAGATGCGCGCGCAGTTCGGCAGCATGGTTGCCTTTCCGCCGCTTTGGCTGTGCACCGACAACGCAGCGATGATCGGCGCCGCCGCCTACTATGCCCTCCGGCGCGGTCTGCATCACGACCTAACGCTCGACGTCGCGCCTGATCTCAAGCTCCCCGAAAGCTAGAATGCGCCTTGGCGTGCCATGGAATACGAAGTCGTCATTGGCATGGAGACCCACATCGAGCTGGACACTGCCAGCAAGATGTTTTGTCGCTGCAGCGCGCAGTTCTTTGGCGCTGAACCGAACACACACGTGTGCCCTGTGTGCCTTGGAATGCCCGGCGCGTTGCCCGTCATCAACAAGCGAGCCGTGGAATACGCCATGATGGTGGGTTTAGCGCTAAATTGCAAGATCGCGCGCTACACCTTCTGGGAGCGGAAGAGTTACTGGTACCCAGACCTCCCGAAGGGCTACCAAATCTCGCAGTATCAATACCCGCTGTGCTACGACGGCTGGATCGAGGTGGACGTGCGCGATGTAACGGGCGGCTGGCAGGAACACGCTGAACGTCGGCGCATCCGCATTCGTCGTGCACATCTCGAGGAGGACACAGGCAAACTCACCCACGCTGGCAGCTACAGCTACGTGGACTACAACCGCAGCGGCGTGCCTTTGCTCGAGATCGTCACTGAGCCAGACATTCGCAGCGCCGACGAAGCCTACGCCTACCTCAGTGCGCTGCAGCAGATTGTGCGCTACTTGGGCGTGAGCAGCGGCGACATGGAAAAAGGCGCGATGCGCTGCGAACCCAACCTAAGTTTGCGCCCGAAGGGCAGCGCCGAGTTTGGCGTGAAGGTCGAGATCAAAAACCTCAACTCCCTGCGCGCTGTGCGCGATGCGATCGCCTACGAGATCGAGCGACAGACGCGCATTTTGCGCAGCGGCGGACGCATCCAACAAGTGACGCTCGGCTGGGACGAAACTCGCCGCGTGACCACTGTGCAACGCGAAAAGGAAAGCGCTCATGACTATCGCTACTTCCCCGAGCCAGACCTCCCCCCGCTGCATATCGACGAAGCGTGGCTGGCCGAAGTGCGCGCGCGCGTGCCCGAGTTGGCGTTGGCGCGCCAAGATCGCTACCGCCGCGACTACGGCCTGAGCGCCTACGACGCTGTGCAGCTCACCGCTGAGCGCGCCATCGCCGAGTGGTTTGAAGAAGCGCTGAGCGCCTCACCGAGCAACGCCGACCTTCGCGCACGCGCGAAGGCGCTAGCGAACTGGATTCAAACCGAGTTGTTTCGCCTGATGCGCGCGAACAACATGTCTCTTGCCGAAGTGCGCCGCGCGAAGATCCAACCCGCTCAGTTGGCGCAGCTTATTGAGCTCGTGGAGCAAAGCGTGATCAACCAGAACACAGCGAAGCAAGTGTTCGAGGAGGCTTTCCACAGCGGCGCAGACCCGCGCGCAATTGTCGAAGCGAAGGGGCTAGCGCAAATCAGCGATGTTGACGCCTTGCGCGCGGTGGTCAACGAGGTGGTTGCCGCGCATCCGCAGCAAGTGCAACAAGTGATATCGGGGCAAGAGAAGGTATTCGGCTTTCTCGTTGGTCAGGTGATGAAAGCCACGCGTGGCAAAGCCAACGCGCAGATGGTCAACCAGTTGCTGCGTGAGGTGATAGAAGAAGCGAAGCGCGCACAGGCGTAGAGCATCTTGCCACAAATAGCAAGCCGCAACTCTCACACTCACTGCACGATGATGGTGTGCAGCAGGACGAGGTTGTCCTTCGCTGTTGTTGCGCCAGGGTCGCGCACTAGCAAGCGCTCATTGCCAGCGTAGAGGGCGATGAACAAAGGATACGTTC
>JANWUW010000047.1 GCA_025057935.1 Thermoflexales bacterium | reverse complement strand
TGAATGCGCTCCTCGAGCACACGCACGCCTAGCCCGATGCCCTCTGGTACAGCCAGCGTTCCATCAGGGTTGAGCACAAAGGGCGGATCAATCACGTCCTCGTGATAGTAGCGATCGCTGGCGCTCAGGTCGCCGGGCAAGGCGAAGTTCGGCAGCGACGCGAGCGCCACGTTCAGCGCACGCCCGATGCCCGTCTCCAGCATGCCGCCGCACCATACCGGCACTTGTTCTGCTTGGCACAGGTCGTGTATAGCAACAGCCTGCGTTAATCCACCGCAACGCCCTTGCTTGATGTTGATCACGCGGCACGCGCCCAGCGCCAAAGCCAGCCGCGCATGCCCCGGCGAGTGAATGCTCTCATCGAGGCAGAGAGGTGTCCTGAGCAAAGGCTGCAGGCGGCTGTGTTCGTAGATGTCGTCGTAGCCCAGAGGCTGCTCGATCATCATCAGCTCAAACGCATCCATTTGCTGAAAGAGCAGCGCATCTTCAAGCGTGTAGGCGCTGTTTGCATCCACCATGAGCGGCACTTGAGGAAATGCAGCGCGCACAGCGCGCACGTCTTCGAGATCGCGCCCGGGCTTGATCTTGACCTTGATGCGCCGATAGCCCTCGGCGACGAAGGCGCTCACGCGCTGCACAAGCTGGTCGGGGGTCGGCTGAATGCCGATGCTGACACCCACTGGCACGCGCTCGCGGGTTGGATGTCCTGTTGTCTGAGCAAGGTAAGCGCGCAAGCTTAGCCCGGCATGCTGTGCGAAGAGGTCCCAAAGTGCTGCTTCGAGCGTTGCCTTTGTAATGTTGTGTCCGCGCACAGGTGCGAAACGCGCCGGCGCTTCGCGGGGATGCTCGAAAGGCGCGCGCAATGCCATTGGGATGAGGTAGTCTGCGAGGATGTGCCATGCGGTCTGCACGGTCTCATAGGAGTAGCCGGGCCCATCGCCTGCCCACTCGCCCCACCCGACAGCGCCACCAGCGCTTTCGGCGCGCAGCAGGATCGTCTCCCGCTCCTTAGTTACACCGAAGCTGGTCTCGAACGGCGCTTTCAGCGAAATGCGAATGTGGAAGAGGTCTATGCGCTTGAGCTGCATGACATCGCTAATCGTAGCTCATGCAGCAGCCGCAACTTGCGCGTTGCATAGTGCGTAGCGTAGGCACTGCTGCCCGAGATCGCGCGTGCATCGGCGCGGCGCTGCTCACCGAGCGCGAGGAGGCATTCACGGCTCACGGAGCTCACCCTATCAGCTACACTTTAGCTCAGGAGGGGTTACCAATGCAATCACATCCCGCCTATCTCATCGCGTTGCCGCTCATTGTTGCTTTGCATGGCTTTATCTCGACCGCGCATGCTGCCTCTGACGTCGTGGTTTACACCGACGCGCTTGCGAGTGGCTGGAGCTCAAACAGTTGGGATGCAACCTATGCACTGAACAATGCTTTGCCTGCTCGCGGCACAGCGTCCATCGCCATCACCTACACAAGCGGCTGGGGCGGCGTGATCTTTTGCACCAGCCCGGCGCTTGATAGCGCGCTCTACGAGGCGGTCACCTTGTGGGTGCACGGCGGCACCTCTGGCCCAGCACGCCAGTTGCGCTTCTTCGTGCAAGAGGTCCCCTACGGTTCAGCATTCGCAACCAGCTTCACAGCCCCGATCAACCAGTGGACACCGTTCACCTTCACGTTGAGCGCGTTGGGCAACCCAGCAGAGATCGTCTGCCTCAGCGTCATGAACGACACCGCTAACCCCCAGCCCACGTTCTACGTGGACGACATCCGCATTCACGCGCGGGCTGCTCCACTTTCTCTCACAACGACCATCACGGTGAGCACTAACGTCACCCCTGTAGCGATCAGCCCATACTTGCGTGCCACCAATCTGCCGGCGTGGCTTGGACCCACACGGCTAGCCGACGCTACATTTCGGGCGCGCACCCGCGCTGCTGGGCTTACGCTGCTGCGCCTGCCCGGCGGCAGTTGGAGCAACACCTACGGCTGGCTAAGCTGCGAATTGGGACAAAACGCGCCTGATCGACAAGACTGCGGCACTGGCTGGCACACGTGGGCAGCGCGCCCGCGCGATTTCATCGCCTTCCTCAAGGCAACGGGGTTGGAGGGCATGTGGGTGGTGAGCCCGATGGGCACCTCCAAAGAGGCAGCCGCGCTCGTGGCGTACTTCAATGGCGATATTCACGACAACCGCGCGATCGGCACGGACATCCGCGGCACGGATTGGTACACCGTCGGGCACTGGGCACGGTTGCGCGCTGCGGCAGGCTACACAGAGCCAATCGGCATTCGCTACTGGGAGTTCGGCAACGAAGTGTACGCCAGCAAGCCGAGCACTGGCGGTAGCTTGTGTCAACCATGGGGCTGGGAAGAGACATGGACATGCGACGGCTACGAATATGTCTTCGGCAAGGGCAGCGGCAGCACACGGCGCGAAGGGTACCTGGAGTTTCGCGCTGCGATGAAAGCTGTGGATCCCACCATCCAAGTCGGCGCAGTGGGGTTTGAGTGGCCCGGCACACCAAGCGACGGGCAGAGCAGTTGGCAAACGTTCGCTGGCTGGGGCGCGCGCGTGATCTCCGCAACGGGAAACAACTTGGACTTTTACACCATTCATCCATATCCTTTCTTCAACCCACCGACGCTCGTTGGCGCGCTCGCTAATCCACAAACCCACCTAACCCGCATCGTGAACGCGATCCACGGTGCATTTGATGCTTACGCCGGCGGTCGCCGAGCGCCCATCGCCGTCACCGAGTTCAACTTGATTGCGGTGCAAGACCAAGACAACAGCCAACTCATGACGCGGATGGTGAACGCGCTGTTCCTCGCGGATTCGCTGGGGCAAGCCGCGCGCTTGGGCATTCCGATCTTCGCACAGTGGGATCTTGCGAACGGCCGCGCTGCCAACGGCACGGAATACGGCTTGATGCACGAGGACAACAACTACTTCCGCGCGCCGCAGTACTACGTCTATCCCTTGTGGGCGCGCTTTGGCAATCAGATGCTCTCGGCGACCCACACGCTCAGCCCAAGCACGCAGCTCAGCGTGTACGCCGGGCGCGTGAACGCTAACACGCTCTCGCTGATGGCGATCAACAAGACGGGCTCGCCGATCACAGCGACGATCCTTGTAAGCGGCTTTGGTCCACTGATCGGCGGAGCGGTCTGGGAGGTGCGTGCGAGCAGCCTTGACGCGCAAACTGTGCTCTACAACGGCTCGCCCGATCCATCAGACGCCCTGAGCGAACCTCCCACACCGCTGACGGCGAGCGGCAACGCGCTGACCTACACGCTGCCGCCATACTCCATCAGCCTGCTGCACCTACACCAAGCGTCGCCGCGCGTGTGGCTCCCGCTCGCGCGGCGACCGTGAAACCATCCGCTGAGCGCGGCAGTCTGCCACGCGCCCGCGGTTATAGTGCAGACTAGCTGCATCTGCGACACGAGGCAAAGCGATGTATTCCCGCGACTACATCAAGCGCATGATTGAGCAGTTCGGCGAGTTTTTGCTCGCGTTGAAGCAACTGCTCACTGAGAACCGCCTCGAGGAAGCCCGCGCTCGGCTTGATGCTGCGTTCCGCGAAGCGCTCGGCATCACACCTGAGTTCGCGCGCCAAGCGTCAGAGGATGCGCTTTCTCTGCTCGTAAGCATGGGGCGCGTGGGCGATCTCGACCGCGCATTGATGCTTGCGGATTTGCTCACCGCTGACGGTGATTGGCACGCGCTGGTCGGCGACGACCAAACAGCGACGCAAAACTACACGAAGGCAGCCCACGTGCTCATGGATGTGCTCCTGCGCCAACCCTTCGGCACGGCGCAGGAGTACACCCAGCGCATTGACGCGCTACTGGACAAACTGGAGCACATGGCTGAGCTTGAGCCGCCGACGCTGGCGCGCGCCTTCGCCTATTACGAGCGCACGGGGCGCTTCGCAGATGCAGAGGACGCACTGTGGTTCCTGCTGCAGCACGATGCCAGCGCGTGGCGCGAAGCTGCGATTGCGTTTTACCTCCGCTTGCTCTTGCTGCGTGACCACGAGCTGTTGCTCGGCGGGCTCTCGCGCCAAGAGGTGCTTGAGGCGCTGCAGGCGCTCGAAGTCTCCTCGTGAACGCTTGGCTGCTTCAACCGCGCTGCTAGTGCTTTTGCACTTCCTCTGCAGCCGAAATCTTCTCGGGCGCGCGCGAGCGTGTGGTAGGAGCAGACACTTTGCCGTTGCCCATCGTCGGGTCAAGCGAGCCGAACACGCGATCTTCCATGTGACGCAGGAGGCGCCGTGCGCGCGAGCGCAGCCCAGCCAATCTGTAGCCCAACTGCCGCCACGTGCGCCCTTTGCGATGGAAGGCGCGCGGCTCGCTCCACTGCACTGCCGCGGCTGCCCAAGTCAAACCGCCCCCAAACCCAACCATCACCACTCGGTCGCCGGGGCGCAGACGGCCAGTTGCTGCAGCCTCAGCGAGAGCGATAGGAATTGAGGCAGCGCTGGTGTTGCCGTAGTGCTGGATGTTGCAAAACACCTTGTCCATGGGGATGTTCAGCGCTCGCGCTGCCGACTCGATGATGCGCAGGTTCGCTTGATGCGGCACGAACAAATCCACCTGCTCCGTGCTCCAGCCCGCTTTGTGGAGCACCTCGCGCACAGCGCGGTCAAGAATGCGCGAAGCGAAGCGGTATACCTCGCGTCCATTCATCTTGATGGTGTGCAGGTTCTGCGCAAGCGCCTCGGGCGTGATCGGTATCTTGCTACCGCCGGCAGGCAAGATGAGCAACTCAGCGCCACTGCCGTCGGAGCGCAGCAGGGTCGCCATCACGCCGCCGGGTTGGTCGCGTCCTTGAAGCACCACTGCCCCAGCGCCATCACCAAACAACACGCATGTGCTGCGGTCAGACCAGTTGACGATGCGCGAGAGCGTCTCTGCGCCGATCACCAACACATTCTCGGCGCTGCCTGCTTTGATCGCGTCGGCGCCTAGGCTGAGGGCATACACGAACCCCGAGCAAGCCGCGCTGAGATCAAACGCGCCAGCGTGGGTCGCGCCTAATGCGTCCTGCACCAAAGAGGCTGTGGAAGGGAAGATGTGCTCTGGGGTGGCTGTGGCGACGATGATCAGGTCCACTTGATGACCAGCCAGCCCGGCGACCTCGAGCGCATTCTTCGCTGCAGCAATCGCAAGCGTGGCTGTCGTTTCAGTTGGGCCGGCGATGCGCCGCTCAACAATGCCGGTGCGCTCCCGAATCCAAGCGTCGGAGGTCTCCACGATCCGCGCGAGATCGTCGTTAGTCATGACGCGCTGGGGGAGCGCCTTGCCCCAGCCGACGATGTGTGCATATCGCATGGCGCACTGCCGAATTATCCCCCAAACGCGCGAAACACCAGCGCTGCGTTGTGCCCACCAAAGCCGAAGGAGTTTGTTAGCGCTACGCGCACAGGACGCCTCACAGCGACATTTGGGGTGTAGTTAAGGTCGCACTCTGGGTCAGGCACTTCGTAGTTGATGGTCGGCGGGATCACGCCGTGGTTAATGGCTTGCACGCACACGATCGCTTCGATGGCACCAACAGCGCCGAACGAATGCGCAGTCATGGACTTGGTGGAACTGATGTTGACGTCATACGCTGCCTCGCCGAACACCTCCTTGATGGCGCGCGTCTCGTTGACGTCGTTCAGCGGCGTGCCGGTGCCATGAGCGTTGATGTAATCTACTTCGTGAGGCTCGATGCCTGCTTGCTGCAAAGCGCGGCGCATCGCCATAGCTGGCCCCTTCACATCGGGCGCGGTGATGTGGAAAGCGTCATCCGTAGCGCCGTAGCCGACAATCTCGGCATAGATGCGCGCGCCGCGCGCTTGGGCGTGCTCGAGCGACTCCAACATCAGCATCGCTGCGCCCTCGCCAGTGACGAAGCCGTTGCGCGTCTTGTCGAACGGGCGGCAGGCGCGTTTGGGATCATCGTTGTAGGTGGAGAGCGCGCCCATGTTGTGGAACGCCGACATGGAGAATGGGTTGATCGGCGATTCGCAGCCGCCCGTGAGCGCCGCCCGCACGCGACCGCTGCGGATCATCTCGAATGCCTCGCCGATGGCGTTTGCGCCGCTCGCGCACGCCGTGACGATGCACAGGTTCGGTCCGCGAATGCCAAATTGAATGGCGATCTGGCCAGTCGCAGCGTCCGCGAGCATCATCGGTACGGTGAACGGGCTAATCCGCCGATGCCCGCGCGTGAGCATCACTGTGTGCTCGTTCAGCAAGGTGGTGATGCCGCCGATGCCGCTGCCAATGACCACGCCGATGTCGTAGGTGTTGTCCTCGCTGATCTTCAGGTTGGCGTCCTCCAGAGCTTGGCGCGCAGCGACGAGCGCGAGATGCGTGACCCGATCCATGCGCCGCGCCTCTTTGCTGCCGAAGTGCTGTGCAGGGTCAAAATCTTTCACCTCAGCCGCGATGTGCACGTCGAAGTCGCGATGATCGAACAGCGAGATGTAATCCACCCCCGAACGACCAGCGACCAAAGCGTCCCATGTCTCTTGGACAGTGTGTCCGAGGGGCGTGATCATCCCCATGCCAGTGACTACAACACGATGTGTTTGTTGGTTAGAAGCAGACATTGCTCGTGAGCATCCTCTGTTGTTGTTAGGTAAGCCGTATGCGTGTGCCTGCGCGATAAAGGCAGCAGGGCACACTCGGCGCGCTGGCAGGTTGAAGTCGAGAGCTCCTCACCGCCGATCAACACCAGCGGCGGCGAGGCGATGCGAACGCCGAGGAGTGGACAACAGAGGCGCTGCTCAGGGGGCGCGCGGTACGGCGCAACACCCGGGCCAGGCGCTGCGCACGCGCAAGGGCGGCCACTCGGTGAGGCGCTGCACGTGGATGGATTCTGGGATGAACAGGTCGAGCGTCGGGAGTGCGTGCCAGCCGAGACGCTCGTCGCACAGCGCAGCTAATGAGTGGGCATGGAGTTCGAGGCGCAGGGACGCCAGCCAGTGTCGCCCGCCGTTGATCAGCTCGTGGACTGAGGCGGCGGTGACTAGGGCGCTGGCAAGCGCATAGGCGATGAGCATGGAAAGCCCAAGTCCAAGCGGTCCATCGCTCAGAGCCTGACGCCAACGCCCAAGATCGAGGCGCCCAAACACGCTCGCGATTGTACTTTGCTCGTGTGCCTCTACCTGAGCACGGAAAGGCGGATGCGTCCTGCGCTCGGAAAAACCATCGCTGCACGCTTAAAGGACAAACCGCTTACGCCTTGCGTCACTCTGACGCTCAAGCAGCAGCCACAGGTATAACCTCGTCGCGCGCAGCAGCAAGGGGAGCGTACATCTCGCTGACGTACTGCTTCAACATGCGGCGCGTGCTGAACTGCGGCATGATGGTGCGCATGGATTCGCGCACGCGCTTGAGCCACTCATGGGGGATGTCGTCGCTGCCAGTGGCATAGTACAGCGGCACAATCTCCTCCTCGAGGATGTTGTACAGCGACTCGGCATCGGCGCGGTCTTGCGCTTCGGGGTCGTCGTAGTCGCGATCCTCGCCGATCGCCCATCCGTTCTTGCCGTTCCAAGCCTCGCGCCACCAGCCATCGAGCACGCTAAAGTTCAGCGCGCCGTTGATAGCTGCCTTCATGCCGCTGGTGCCGCTCGCTTCGTAGGGCCGGCGCGGCGTGTTCAGCCAAACGTCCACTCCCTGCACTAGGTGGCGCGCCACGTTCATGTCGTAGTCCTCGATAAACACCATGCGCCCGGCGGTGTCGGCGTTCTTGATCACGCGGTATAGCTCCTGGATGAAGCGCTTGCCGGGCTCGTCGTTGGGGTGGGCTTTGCCCGCGAAGATGATCTGCACTGGGCGTGCTGGGTTGTTGATGATGCGCAGCAGGCGCGGCAAGTCGCGGAGGATCAGGGTGGCGCGTTTGTACGTGGCGAAACGTCGCGCAAAGCCGATCGTGAGCGCGTTGGGGTCTATCATCACGCCACTGGCGATGGTCTGCACAGGATGTTGGCTGTGCGTCACCCACTTGGCGCGGGCGCGCTCGCGCATGAACGAGGCGAGCTTGCGCTTGAGATGCTTGCGCACGCTCCACAGCGCCTCATCGGGGAGCTCGTCGAAAAGCTGCCACGTGATCGGATCGTCGAGCCGATTCAGCCAGTTTGCGCCGAGATACTCGTCGAGCAGCGCCTTCATGCGGCGCGCCAACCAGGTGCGCACGTGCACGCCGTTGGTGATGTGGGTGATAGGCGTTTCGCGGTCAGGATACATCCATTGCCACATTGCGCGCGCCACTTGACCGTGCAGCTCGCTCACGCCGTTTGCCTTTGCGCTCATGCGCAGCGCGAGCGGTGTCACGCCGAAACTCTCATGATCCTCACCCAAGGCGAGGAACGCTTCTCGCGTCAGCCCGAGCTGCTCCCAGTAGCCGTTGAAGTGCCGCTCCACAAGCCAGCGCGGGAAACGATCATTGCCAGCAGGCACGGGGGTATGAGTGGTGAACAAGGTGTTGCGTCGCACGCGCTCACGAGCTTCCTCAAAGGTGAGGCCTTGCGCCACAAGCTCGCGCACGCGCTCGAGCGTAGCGAAGACCGGATGACCTTCGTTTAAGTGCCACACGGCTGGCTCGATGCCGAGCGCGCGCAATAACCGCACACCGCCAATGCCGAGGACGATCTCTTGATCGAGGCGCGTGTCGGGGTCGGGGTCATACAGACGCTGCGTTAACACACGGTCGGCATGTTCGTTCAAGGGCAAGTCAGTGTCTATGAGGTAAAGCGGCACACGCCCCACTTGCGCCTTCCATACTTGGAAATGCACGTTGCGACCAGGCAACTCCAGCGCAATCACGAGAGGCTGCCCATCTTTGCCTCTCACTTGCGTGATCGGCAACCGCGAGAAATCGATGCGCTCGAAGATCGCCTCTTGCCAGCCGTCCTCGGTGATGCGCTGCTTGAAGTAGCCGTGCACGTAGAGGAAGCCAACGCCCACCATGGGCACTCCGAGGTCGCTCGCCTCCTTGAGGTGATCGGCTGCCAGTACGCCGAGACCACCAGCATACATCGGCAGCACCTCATGCAAGCCGAACTCGAAGGAGAAGTAAGCCACAGGTCCCTTCTCCAACGGCCACGCCTTCTCGTAGCGCGAGAACCAGGTCGCTGCGCCGTTCTCGTGTCCACGCATGTAGTGCTCGAACTCACGCATGACCTCGTCGTAATCGCGCAGGAACTCTGCACGGTTGATTGCTGCTGCCAACGTTTGGCGCGGCACGCGGCGCAGGAAACACACGGGGTTGTGATACACCGCTTCCCAAAGCACAGGGTCAATGCGCTGGAAGAGCTTCTGTGCCTCGGGGTGCCAGCTCCACCACAAGTTGTAGGCAAGCACGCCGAGCTGGTGAATGCGGCGCGGCAACAAGCTACACAACGATTCGACAGCAGGGTCGTCTGCGTTCATGGCTTTCTTCAACTGCCCCTCTTTTGATGGGATGCAAGGAACAAAGGCGGCTCCGCGCCGCCCTGTGAACTGGTTAACTCTTAGGATTATAGTCAGCTCAATCGACGATGCCTCAGCAGGGGAGGAGAGTGGGCGGCCTCAAGTATGTCGGAAGCCGCTGAACTCATTCATCGCTTCGATCTCAGCGACGCGATCTTTGGGCAGCACGCGCCAAAAGGCTGGCGCGGCTGCGTCCCAATTCACCAGCAATTCGCGGGCACGCGGGCTGTTGGTTAGCTCGTGGTGACGTCGCAGCAGGCTCTTCACAAGTCGTGCCATGCCGCTGTGCGTCAGCCGCGCCACATCAACCAGCTCGGGGTTGTAGCGATTGACGAACGTGCCGCTCGGGTCGTACACGAAAGCCATCCCGCCGGTCATGCCCGCAGCGAAGTTGTGCCCCGTGTGACCAAGCACTACTACAACGCCGCCAGTCATGTACTCGCAAGCGTGGTCGCCAACGCCTTCCACAACAGCGTAGGCGCCGCTGTTGCGCACTGCGAAGCGCTCCCCTGCGCGCCCTGCCACGAAGAGCGCACCGCCCGTTGCGCCGTAAAGCGCGGTGTTGCCGATGATCACGTTCTCTGACCAGTCGTAGGTCACTTCAGGGAAAGGACGGATTGAGATTTCGCCACCGCGCATGCCCTTGCCTACGTAGTCGTTGGCAGCGCCGATCAGGTGCAGCCGCATGCCGTTCGTCGTGAATGCGCCGAAACTCTGCCCCGCGTATCCGCGGAAGGTGATCTCAATGGTGCCTGCGGGCAAGCCGCCATCCATGTAGCGCTTAGTGATCTCGCCGCTCAAGCGCGCGCCGATGCTGCGGTCTTGGTTGCGAATGGTGTAATGCAAGCGGATGGGCCACTGATGTTCGATGGCGGTGCGCGCCTCTTGAACGATGACCTCGTTCAGCGTGTTGCGCGGGGGCTGAGGCGCCGGTTCGCAGTGGCGCAGCGGACGATCCTTGGGCGGCGGTGCAATCAAGTTGTGGATGGTGAGCAGTTGCTCGCGGTGCATCACCAGCGGGTCTTCATCGGGCGGCGGTGTGCGCTTCACGATCAGGTCTGTGCGCCCGATGATCTCCTCAAGGCTGCGGTAGCCCATGCGAGCAAGGTGCTCGCGCACATCCTGCGCCACGTAGAGCAGGTAAGCCATGACGTGCTCAGGCTTGCCAGCGAACTTCTTGCGCAGCTCCGGCTTCTGCGTTGCGACGCCAGTGGGGCACGTGTTCAGATGGCAAGCGCGCGCCATGATGCACCCTTCGGCGATCAGCACGGCGGTGCCGAACGAATACTCGTCAGCGCCAAGCAGCGCTGCGATGATTACATCGCGCCCTGTGCGCAAGCCACCGTCAACGCGCAGGCGCACGCGGCTGCGCAAGTTGTTCTCGATCAGCGTCTGCTGCGTCTCAGCCAAGCCGAACTCCCAGGGCACGCCGGCGTTCTTGATCGAGCTGAGCGGGGAGGCGCCAGTGCCGCCGCTGTGCCCGCTGATCTGCACGATATCAGCCAGCGCCTTGGCGACGCCCGCAGCAATGGTGCCAACTCCCGCCTGCGCCACGAGCTTCACGCTCACCTTCGCCTCTGGGTTGATCTGCTTCAAGTCATAGATGAGCTGCGCTAAGTCCTCGATGGAGTAAATGTCGTGATGCGGGGGCGGCGAGATCAGCGCCACGCCGGGAACTGTGTGGCGCACGCTCGCGATCAGCTCGGTGACCTTGTGCCCTGGGATCTGCCCGCCTTCGCCGGGCTTGCTGCCCTGCGCCATTTTGATTTGCAGCTCGGCAGCGCTCATGAGATATGCAGGCGTGACGCCGAAGCGCCCGGAGGCTACTTGCTTGATGCCGCTGTTGCCCTCCTCGGCGAAGCGCCGAAACTCTTCGCCGCCCTCGCCGCTGTTGCTCAACGCGCCAAGGCGCATCATGGCGATCGCTAACGTCTCGTGGGCTTCTGGCGAAAGCGCCCCGAGCGACATCGCAGCGCTGCTGAAGCGTGACAGGATGCGTTCCAGCGGCTCAACTTCGTCAATCGGGATCGGCGCGCGATCGGAGCGAATGTCCATCAGATCGCGCGGCTCGATGGGCTGCGCTGGGTTGTGGAAGAGATCGGCAAACTCGCGGTAAAGCTGGTAGCCTTCTTTGAACTTGCCGTTGGTGGTGAAGCGCTTGACCTTGATGCGCGAGAAGCCAATGCACACCTCTTGCTCTTCACCCGTGTACTCAATGATGCCCTCCAGCCGCACCGCTTTTTGCAGTGCGCGCACCGCGCGCTGCGAGTATCCGTGCACTTCTCCACCAGCGCGCTCTTTGTAGAAGCCGGGGTGGTCCAGCTTGACATCGGCTGTCACGAGCACCGACGGCTGCGCCTCTTGAGCTGCTCGTGTTGCCGCGACGGCGACAGCCTCGCGCTGCGCGAGCCTAGGGTATGCGTTGGCGTGCCAGCCAAGCACCACTTGCTCAAGCTCGGCATAGCCAATGCCGCCGATGCGCGACGGAGTGCCGGTGAAGCATTCATCAATGAGCTGCTGCGAGAGACCGACGGCCTCGAAGATCTGCGCGCCGGTGTAGCTATCCACCGTCGCGATGCCCATCTTGGACATGATCTTGAGGATGCCTTTCTCGGCTGCCTTGATGTAGCGGCGCACCACCTCAACCTCGCTCAACGACTTGTCACGCACGCGCCCTTGCTGCACAGCCTCGCGCGCCGTGTCCAAGGCAAGGTAGGGGTTGATCGCGCTCGCGCCATAGCCCAGCAGCGTGGCAAAGTGGTGCGTCTCGCGCACCTCGCCGCTTTCGACGATGATGCTCGCGCGCCAGCGAAGCCCGCAACGCATCAGGTGGTGATGCACTGCGCCGACAGCGAGCAACGATGGGATCGGCGCGCGCTGCGGCCCGCTGCGGCGATCGCTGATGATGAGGATGGAGGCACCGACGCGCACAGCGCGCTCGGCATCAGCACATAGCTTGCGCACAGCTTGCTCCAAGGCGCAAGGAGCCGATTGCCCATTTGCGCTGCCATTGCCCAGCACGAGGTCGGGCACAGGAAACGTCGCATCCAGCACCACGCTCTGAAAATCGGGATCGTCCAAGCGCTGCAGCGCCTTAAGCTCCTCGTTGGAGAGGACTGGGCTCTTCAGACGCACCAAGTGCGCCAGCTCCTCAGTCTCGGCAAGCAAATTGCCGCGTCGGCCGACAAGCACGCGCAAGCTCATCACCTGCTCCTCGCGCAGGTGGTCAATGGGCGGGTTGGTGACCTCAGCGAAGCGCTGCTTGAAATAGTTGAAGAGCGGCCGCCCCTTCGGCGAAAGCACAGCATGCGGCGTGTCATCGCCCATCGAGCCGACCGGCTCAGTGCCGTCTTCGAACATTGTCTTGACGATGAGGGTCAGCTCTTCGCTCGTCCAACCGAATTGCGCTTGCTTCACCAGCAGCGCTTCTGGATTGACTGGCGGCTGTTCGAGCACGATCTGCGCCACTTCTTCGAGGCGCACGCGCTGGCGCGCTGCCCACTCGCGATAGGGCTTGCGCGCGGCCAGCTCCTTCATGATCTCGTCGTTGTTGAGCAAGCGGCGCGCGCGCAGGTCGGCGCAGATCATCTGCCCTGGGCCGAGCTTGCCGCTGAGCACAATCTTCTCTGGCTCTACGTCGAAGGCGCCGATCTCGCTGCCTGCGTACACGAGACCATCGCGCGTGAGCAAGTAGCGCGCTGGGCGCAAGCCGTTGCGGTCGAGCGTCATGCCCACAAGCTGCCCATCGCTGAAGACGATGGAGGCAGGTCCATCCCAAGGCTCCATCAGCGAGGCGTGGTAGCGGAAAAACCCTTTGACGGCAGGGCTGAGGTCAGGGTCTTTCTCCCAAGCTTGAGGGATGCACATCTTCAACGCGTGGCGGATGTCGCGCCCGCCCAGCGTGAGCAACTCGATCACGTTGTCCAGCCGCCCAGTGTCGCTGCTGGTCACGTCCACGATTGGCTTTAAGTTTTCGATCTCGCTGCCCCAGACGAGCGAGTCCAGCTCCGGCTCGCGCGCGCGCATCCAGTTCTGGTTGCCCTCGATGGTGTTGATCTCGCCGTTGTGCGCGATGAAGCGAAACGGCTGCGCGCGCTCCCACGTGGGCAAGGTGTT
>JANWUW010000097.1 GCA_025057935.1 Thermoflexales bacterium | reverse complement strand
AAGATGAGCGACAAATTCGACGGCGCTATCAGGATAGACCCAGCAGCCTTCTTGTAAGCGCGGCACGCCGGCATTTGGCTTGATCCAGATCGGCAGCGTAGTGGCACTGCGCAGGCGGCGGCAGATGGCGACATGATGTGCCACGCCACTTCCGCAATTGGCGCCAACTGCGTATGCGCCTGCCTCAGTGAACGCGCGCGCAGCTTGCTCGGGCGTGGTGCCGTCACATGCTGTGTCGCCAGGTTTGTGGAAGCTCATGCACGCGACCACTGGCAGCCCTGTGGCTTGCGCAGCTTCCAGCGCGATCAGCGCCTCGCGCAGGTCACCCATCGTCTCGAGCACAAGCCCCTCCGCGCCAGCTTCTGCGAGCGCCGTTGCTTGCTCTGCGAACGCAGCGCGCAGCTCAGCCGCGCTCACTGATCCCCAGCGCATGCGGCTTGGACCGATGCTGCCGAAAACGCGGGCGCGTCCTTGCGCCGCTTGGCGGCTGAGCGCGACACCAGCGTGGTTGATGGCGCGAGCTTGTGCTTCCAGACCATGGTGCGAGAGGGCGAGGC
The DNA here is from genome assembly GCA_025057935.1 of Thermoflexales bacterium. Classification (GTDB taxonomy): domain Bacteria; phylum Chloroflexota; class Anaerolineae; order J036; family Brachytrichaceae; genus DRWP01. The sequence continues at coordinate 19,957 of JANWUW010000097.1, read as the reverse complement.
GATTGGCGCCGAAGGTGTTGGTGAGGAGGATTTGGCTGCCCGCCTCGACGTAAGCACGGGCGATGGCGAGCACAAGCTCAGGGTGGGTGAGGTTGTGAGCATCTAGACATGCGCTTGGGTCAGCGCCTCGCGCGATCAATTCAGTGCCCCAAGCGCCATCAAGTAGGACGAAAGGAGCAGCGTGCGTGCCGCTCATGCGCGCGTGGCGCTCTTGCGCGCTGTTTTCTTGCGTGTAGCGCTTGCGCGCTTGGTGGTTCTCTTGGACTTGGTGCTGCGCTTAGGCCTTGCGGAGGGCTTTGTTTCTGAAGCGGCTTCGGGCTGAGCTTGGCTCTGCTCACCGCTTTCGACGCGTTCAAGGTAGCGCATGATGTCGCCGAGCGAGAGAATGCCGATCGGCTTGCACAAATCGTCAGGGTCAGCGACGACCACGCGGTGGATGCGGTGGTTGACGAGGATGCGCGCGGCTTCCTGCAACGACATGTCCGGCGTGACGGTGAGCACGCGGTTGGTCATGATCTCGCCGACGGTCATTTGGTCCCAGGGCTTGCCGCCTTCGTGGACGAGGCGTGCAGCGACGATGTCCATTTCGGAGATAATCCCTGCTAGCCCGCAGTCAAAGTCGAGCACGACCAAAGAGCGCAGACGTTTTTCGTTCATCAAGCGCACAGCGTCGCGCACTGAAGTGGACGGGTCGCAGCTCACTACACCAACGTGCATCGCGTCGCGGACGGTCATGGGGGACATGGCTTCTTCGCTTCCTCCAACTGCGTATTATCTTATCGCGCGCGTTGCAGCGAGGCGAACGCCTACTCGTCGGCGCGGATCGCAGCAGCTGGCGCGATCACCGCTGCGCGAGCGCGCTGACCAGGCGCAAAGCGCTGCACGCCGCTCACGCGCGCAAGCAGCATGGCGTCGTTGGCGAGCCGCAACGTGAGCAGTTGGTCGTGACCGAAGTAGGTCACGCGTTCCACGACGACCTCGCCGTGCGCGTCGGGCGTGACCTGCACCGCCTCTGGGCGCAGCACAAGATGCACGCGACCCTGTGTCGAACGCGCCAGAGGCACGCGCCCAAGGATGCATTCGGCATATCCATTCACCGCCATGCCTTCCAACACGTTGGCTTCGCCGAGCAGCGTTGCCACTGCGAGGTTTTCGGGCTGCCAGTAGAGCTGATGCGGCGCGCCGCTTTGGATCACGCGCCCTTCGTGCATCACAATGAGTTTGTCGGCGAGGCTGATCGCTTCTTCGCGGTCGTGTGTGACGAAGAGCGCAGTGGCGCCGCTTTGCTTGATCAAGGCGCGCATTTCTTCGCGCAGCTCGCTGCGCAGGCTCTGATCGAGGTTGGAGAACGGCTCGTCGAGCAGCACTACTGTTGGGCGCGGTGCAAGCGCGCGCGCCAAGGCAACGCGCTGTTGTTGACCGCCTGACAGCTCATGCGGATAGCGCTCGGCGAGCGCCTCCATGCGCACCCAGCTCAGCAGCTCGCGCACGCGCGCCTCGCGCTCTGCTTTGCGCCAGTGATGCAATCCGAAAGCAATGTTTGCCGCGACGGTCATGTGTGGAAAGAGCGCGTAGTCCTGAAAGACCAAGCCGACGCCGCGGCGATCTGCAGGGAGGTCTAACCCAGCATCGGCGTCGAAGACGACGTTCCCGCCGATAACGATTTGGGCGCCGGGCTTCGAATCAGGCGGCTCGAGCCCAGCAACGAGACGCAGCAGCGTGGATTTGCCGCAGCCGCTCGGTCCGACCAGCACGCCGATCTCGCCCTGATCAAGGCAGAAGCTTGCCGAGTCGACGGCGACCACTGCGCCGTAGCGGCGCGAGAGCAAGCGCACCTTGAGCGCGTGCGTGCTCACCGAAGCTGCACCTCCGTCAGCACCGCGCGGCGCATCAGCAACATCGTCGGCAGCAGGCTCAGCCCAACAATGACAAGCGCTGGCGTGGATGCGCCCACCCAGGCGGACTCCGACGACAGCATGTATGCCCAAGTTGAAAGCGTCTCCATCCCGAATGGCCGCAAGAACATCGTCAGCGGCAGTTCCTTCAACACGTCCACGCAGATCAGCAGCGCTGCTGTGAGCACACCGCCGCGCATGAGCGGGAGATACACGTGCATCACTACGCGCGCTGTGTGTGCGCCCAGCGTGCGTGCCGCCATCTCCATTGCAGGCGATATTTTCTCCAAGCTCGACTCGACGCCGTTCATCCCGATTGCCAAGAAGCGCACAAGATAACCATACAACACGCTGATCAGTGACCCGCTGAGCAGGAACGCGCCGCCAGTCCACGCTGCAACGGGCGCATTGAGGGGCGCAAGCAGCAACAGCACGCCAATGGCGACCACAGCGCTGGGCATGGCGTAGCCGAGAGCAGCCGCGCGTGCCAACGTACGCAGCAAGGGCGAGGGTGCGTCATTCGCTCGCACCAGCCATCCTAACCCAATCGCAACGAGTATGACCAGCAGCGCTGCGCTGCCTGCGAGCAACAGCGTGTTCAGCAAGTACGCGCCGAACACGGCTTCAAGTGTGCCTGGCGCAGCGCTGCTCACGTCTTCAATTGCCCAGATCACGAGCTGGCTGCCAGGCAAGCCAAACGCGAGCACGAGCACAAGCGAGGCGTAGCCAGTTGCGAGCCAAGCGCGCCATCCGCGCAGCCGCGTGCGCGCAAGCGGGCGGGTTTGACTGCCGAGCTGTGTGTAGCGCGCGCGACGACGCAGGCTGCGCTCGATGGCGACCACGGCAAACGCAATGCCCATCAGCAGCGAGGCAACCTGCACGCCTGCCTCGCGATCCATCTGTCCAACCCACAAGCGCACCACGCCCTCGCTCAACGTGATCACGTTGAAGTAGCGCACCACCGCGAAGTCGGTGAGTGTCTCCATCATCACCAAAGCCCAGCCGGCTGCGAGCGAAGGACGCGCCAGCGGCAAGGCAATGCGCCAAAACGTCGCCCAGCTTCCATATCCCATCGCGCGCGCAGCGTCCTGATGCGCTGCAGATTGCTCTTGGAAGGCTGCCTGTGCGAAAAGGTACACGTAGGGGTACAACGCGAGGCTCAGCACGAAGATGGCACCGAGCAGCGTGCGCACCTCGAACTCGAACGCCTCACCGAGGAGATGGCGCAGCGTTGTCTGAATGGGACCGGCGTAATCGAGCAAGCCCACATACACGAATCCCAGCACGTAACTGGGGATCGCGAGCGGCAGCACAAGCGCAAGCCGCAGCGCTGAGACCGCGGGGAAGATGTAGCGCGCGGTGAGCCAACCAAGAGAGATGCCAAGCGCTAAAGTCACAATCGAGACGCCGACCACTAGCCCAGCAGTGCTCATCAACATCTCGGGCAGGAGCGTCTCCCACAAGTGCACCCAGGTTGCGAGGTCGAAGTCTAGCCACGCGAGCAACAGCGCCAGCAGCGGCGCGAGCGTTGGCAACGCCAATGCGGCGGCCCCGATTGGCTTCGCGCTCAACCGGGGCAGCCGCAGGTTAGCAGAGCGCTGGCTATGAGCAGGAGAGGAGGTTAGGCTCACAGAGATGCCTGATGATCAGCGATAGCGCGCGCGCTCAAGCAACTTGATGGACTGCGCTTGGAGTTCGCCATAGCGCGCGATCGCTGCGTAGTCCGCCTTGAAGGTGCCGAAGCGCTCAAGGATCGCTGGCGGTCGCTGCGATGGGTTTGCGGGGTACTCGCTGTTGCCGCCGGGGAGACCTGCGTCTCCTGGGTCTTGACCGCGCGTGGCGAGCCACTCCAGCAGCTTAACCGCATCGTCACGATTCAACGCGCCTGCCGTGACGCCAGCGCCCGTGACGTTCACTTGCACACCGCTGCCTTTCTGGTTTGCCCAAGCGAGCGCCACTGGGAAATTAGGATCGCGCCTGAGTTGATTGCCCAGGTAGTAGTGATTAGTGATTGCTACATCGCACTTGCCGGCGGCAATGGTCTCCAAAATGCGGCTGTCGCTGTCGATGTATTGCGGGCGATTGGCGACCCAGCCGCGCACGATGCGTTCGGCTTCTCGCTCGCCGCGGTTGGCGATCAAGTATGAAGTGAGCGCGATGGTGTAGATGTGGGTCGCTGGGCGCAAGCAGAGCCGACCGCGCCACTTCGGGTTGGCGAGGTCAGCGTAATCCTGCACCTCTTCTGGCTTGACGCGCCGCGGGTTGTACACAATGGTGCGCATGCGCTGTGTAAGAGCGAACCAGCGCCCTTGCGGATCGCGCAGCTCGGCAGGGATCACCGTCTCTAGCACTTGCGAGCGGATGGGCTGTAGCAAACCCTCCTGAGCGGCGATCTGCAATGTGCCAGCATCAATCACCAGGAACACATCGGCAGGCGTTTGCTTTCCGTCGGCGCGCAGGCGCTCCAGCAGGGCTTGGCTTGAGCCGCTCGACAGTCGCACTTGGATGCCGGTCTCGCGTGTGAACTCTGCGAAGACCTTCTCAAGTGCGCCGTAATGGCGTGCAGAGTATACGTTGACCACGCGCGTCTGTGCGCTTGCGGGGTGCGCATTGCCTACCACGAGCATCGCGGTGATCAGCGCACCGTAAGCGATTACCTTTTGCATTTTCATGCGACTTCACCTCTTCCACGAAGCTGTGCTGATTTTTACGGGCGAGGGAAGTCGCCGTCAATGCACCATGGCAAGCATGCCTGTTGACCTGTGATCACGCAGCGCTGTTGACGCAGGTTAACAGCGCTGCCTAAAGGATGCCGAGCGCGCGCGCCACCTGATCGAGCACGGCGCGGCTTTGCTCAAACGTGATCAGCGCGCGTGCCTCGTGGTATGGCAGCCAGCGGTAAGCCTGCACCTCAGCAAGCTGCAGCCGCACGCTGGGGTCGTCCACCCAACCGACAAAGTAGCGCACTGTCTTTTCGGCGCGCGCTTCCGGCTGCCCCCACACGGGCTTGATGTACTTCTCCTCCACTACTAAGCCTGGGATCAATCGCACCTGCTGAATGCCAGTCTCTTCGCGCAATTCGCGCAGCGCAGCCTCGAGGTCGGTCTCGCCAATGCTCGCGTGTCCCTTGGGGAATGCCCAATGCCCGGCGCGGTGTTGGATCAGCAGGAACAGCACGCGGTTGCCCTCGCGCCGAATCGGGATCACGCCGAAAGATCGCTCTTGGGGCAGTCGCGTTCCCTCTCTCATGGTTGGGTTGATGATAGACCAGGAGGGGTAGGTCTCCAAACACAGACAATGCGAGGTCAAAAATGAGGCTGCTACAGCTTGCTTAGTCGAAGGGAAAGCTGGTAGCCGCTGATGCTGGCAACCTCGGACGTGCGCTCCCCAGCACGCAGGAAAGAGGTTTGCACAGCGTTAGAATCAGTGCTGCTGTAATCCTCAGGAAAGATGGCACGCTTGAAGTCAGCCCAAGAACTGAGCGCGCTGGATTCAGACCTTGTAAGCGCTGTCTTGGAGGCAAAGCGTCGCGGGCAGAGCGATGCGCAAATCGCAAAGCAGATGAAGCTGAGCCTAAGGCAGCTTGAGCAGATTGCCATACATGCGTATGGACTGAACATCTCGAATCCAGACCGCGCCCGGAGGATCAGGGCTTGGGCGCCGCAACAGTTTCAACTTGAGGGGACCACTGTGTGGAGCTTCAAGCACAGAGGCAACTGGGCGACGCATCATGGTCAATACAGGGGCAACTGGTCTCCCTACATCCCGCGCAACCTCATCCTGCGTTACACTAAGCCTGGCGACTTGGTTCTCGACCCCTTCGTTGGCAGCGGAACCACGGCAATAGAAGCCAAGCTTCTGGGTCGGAGGTGCATTGCGCGCGATATCAACCCTGCATGTGTTGAGTTGACCCTCAAGAGCTTGCAGTTTTTGCCCCCACTAGGTCTCTTCAATTCTGCTTGCTACTTTGAGCCGGAAGTCAGCGTTGGGGATGCTAGGGATCTGCAAGGCATCGAGAGCGACACGGTCGATCTCGTGTGCGCACATCCGCCTTATGCTGGCATCATCAGCTATTCCGCTGGGATTGCAGGGGACTTGTCCCAGCTTAGCGCGGAGGCTTTCGTTGCGGAGATGCGCTCTGTCGCCAGTGAATGCTACCGAGTCTTGAAACCCGGGGGCAAATGTGCGGTGCTGATAGGCGACGCGAGAAAAGAGAAACACATTGTGCCGATTGGCTTCAGAGTCATAGAGGCTTTCTTGAGTGCTGGTTTTCTGCTGAGAGAGCTGGTCATCAAGATTCAGCACAACTGCAAGACTACGGGGTTCTGGTACCGCCGAAGCATTGAGCACAACTTTCTTCTTCTTGCTCATGAGTATCTGCCTATCTTTGAGAAGCCAGAGCGCAACAATCAGTGCCTCCTCAACGGCGATGCCGTTAAGCTGCCGTGCCCAATTGTGGAGGAACTGGGTCCTCTAGAGGAGCTTGCAGAGCCCTTGAAGACAAGCTCTGTTTGGGTTTTCCCAAACAATGCGATGAAGCGGCACGTAGCAGCAAATGTGCTTCGGCGCTACAGTTCAAGGCTGATATCCCATAGCGAGGGCTCGCAAGGCGTGGCTCCTGCTGAATACAAAGCGGCGCTGTGGCAACGCGCTGGAGAGGTGCTGGGCAGCCCTGCTTGCGATGCTCGGTTTTTGGTTGTCGAGGCACAAGACTTCCGGTCAAACGGGTCAGTGGTGCCAGCCGCGAAGTTGGTTCTAGATGCTCTCGAATCCCACCCGAGGCTTTGGTTGAAGGAGATAGTCGTCCTTGCTCCGCAAGATCTTGCTGACGCAACTGCTGCTGATGCAAACCTCGCCATCGTGCACAAGTACCTCATTGTTTACGAGGTTATTGGCTAGCTCATGGGCTAAGCTGCGGCATCATTCGATTGCATGGGCTCGCTATGTCTCTCTCGCGTGTGCCTAGCTCTGGCGCTAGAGTGCATGTTACCTCACAAGGCGTTGAGATCATGGTCTACCCGGGGCGAAAGACTCAGTCCCCTCATGATTTTGTTGTAAGGTTCAAGGCACCAAGCTCGCGTGAACGCACGCCGAGTCACATGCACTTAATTGTTGTATGTTAAGCATGCGTTCGATCGTGACCTGACGCTCAAGCTTCGCGATCACATCCTCACAATCTTCAAGAATGTGCGTCCTGTGGGCGGCTTTCCTCCTGCTTTGCAATACTTTCAGCCGTTCCATGTTGAGCCTTTCAGAAGGCTGGATCAGGTTGGAGAGTTCTCTGTTGAGTTCATGCTGGTAGTCACAGAGCTCATCGCCATTCAAGAGATAACGAACTATCCTAGCGGCTCGCTCACACAGAGTCTGTATCAAGACTTTGGATATCGCGACCGCTTCTCAGTAATCCAGAAGGCGATCTGGAGGGGTCGCTAAAGGGAACTTGGTTGCGTCGACCTCTTGAACACTTTGCGTACCCTTTCACCCTGGGTTAGCCGCGTTGCGGGAAGTGGGTATAATGCAAGGCCAGAAGGCTGGGGGGCGTAGCTCAGCTGGTTAGAGCGTTGCGTTGACATCGCAAAGGTCACAGGTTCGAGTCCTGTCGCTCCCACACTTCAACAGGGCACTGCCTCGCGCAGTGCCCTGTTGCTTTTCACAAGCGTGCGCGTAGCACTGCTGGCAGTGCTGCGTAGAACAGCGTGGATCGCACTACGTCCTCAAGCGGCACTTGATCAAGCACGCTGTGCGCGTGGCGCTCGTCACCGGGTCCAAAACCGATGCTGGGGATGCCAGCGATGCCCGCCCAGTATGTGCCGTTTGTGGAGAAGTCCCACTTGCCCGTAGTGGCGCGCTGCCCAAACACCAGCTCGGTTGTGTCCAGCGCTGCTTGCACGAGTGAATGCGATTCGTCTAACACCCACGCAGGGTAGTATTTGTCCACCTCCAGCACAAATCCGTTCCAGCTCGGCTCGGCGTACTTCAAGACGCTTAGCGAGATATCGGCTGCGCTCACGCCGCTCTGCGCGATCACCGCTTGCACTTCCGCGAGCGCGCTCGCGATAGTGTCGGCAGGTGTGAGGCGCCGATCGAGGAAGAGGGTCACTTGGTCCGGCACGGCATTGATGCTGACAGTGCTCACCTTCATGTCGCTCACGGTGATTGTGCCTTTGCCTAGGAACGGGTCAACGCACAGGGCAGCATCAAGGTCACGTACGCCGGCGATGATCGGCAAGGCTTTGTAGATGGCGTTATCGCCCAGCCAATTGCTGGCGGCGTGAGCGCTGCGCCCCTTGATGGTGATTTGCATCTCCACGCGTCCTTTGTGCCCGCGATACACCTGCATGCGCGTCGGCTCGCCGATCACTACAAAGTCAGGGCGAAGCTTCGGGTCGTGTTCCACAAAGACGCGGGGCGCGATGCCATCGCACCACTCCTCGATGTTGCCGAAGTAGTAAGCTGTCCAGCCCTCAAGCAGCCCAAGATCGCGCGCGAGCGCGATGCCGTACACCATGCCAGGCGTGCTGTTCTTCTCGTCGCACGCGCCTCGCGCGAAAAGAATGCCGTTCTCCACTTTGCCCTCGAATGGATCCCAAGCCCATTGGCTGCGATCGCCGATGCCTACGGTGTCGAGGTGCGAGTCGAACACGATCACGCGCGTGCCATTGCCGATGCGCCCCAAGATGTTGCCCTGCACGTCCCAGCGCACTTCATCGAAGCCAAGCCGCTGCATCTCCTCAGCGACGCGCTCGCCGACGGCGCGAATTTGCGAATCCATGCTGGGAATGGCGCAGATCTCGCGCAGGAAGCGGATGATGGCGTCGCGGCGCGATTCGACAGCGCGCTGCAACGCCCTAAGCTGCTCAGGTGCGAGGCTCATAACTTGATTGTAGCGGCGCGCTGTTGCGCCACGCCGCGCGCAGGCGCGCGTCCAGCGTCTGAGTCTTGCCTCCGCGATGGGCGGCAACATTTCATCCTCTCCGCAAGAGCGGCTAGCCGTGCGTTGATCGCGGCGCAGGAAAGAGGCAGAGTGGCGAAGCCTACTTCCGGCAGTCTCACTTGGCTTGCCGATGTGCCTATACTTGCCTCGCTGTTATGCCGAAGCTGCTCGCCATCTTTGCGCATCCCGACGATGAGTCTTTCGGGCCGGGCGGCACGCTCGCGCGCTATGCTGCTGAGGGCGTGCGCGTGCACTACCTCTGCGCCACGCGCGGCGAAGCTGGCACAGTGGACGCTGCGCACTTGAACGGCTACCGCGACGTCGGCGAATTGCGCACGGCTGAGCTCATGTGCGCGGCGCGAGAGCTTGGTCTTGCGGAAGTGCAATTCCTCGGCTTTCGCGATTCGGGGATGCACGGCGCTGCGCCAGATTGCCTTGCTCAGATGCCCACCGAGGTAGTCGCAGCGCGCATTGCCGAGCATCTCATGCGCGTGCAGCCAGAAGTGGTGATCACTCATGATCCCTTCGGCGGCTACGGTCATCCTGATCACATCGCCGTGCACAAAGCAGTGTTGCACGCTTTCTCCATGTGCTACGGCGTGAAGTGGCGCGTCTTGCCCAATGGTCAGGTGCTTGCTCAAAACGCAATTGCCCATGCGCCGGCGCTGCACTTCTTCGTGATCCCCAAGCGCTGGATGAAGTTGGGCGTTTGGTTGCTGCGCCTCAGCGGTCAAGATCCGCGCCGCTTCGGTCGCAACAAAGACATTGACCTCGTGCGCATTGCGAGCTGGGAAATACCTGTGACGGCGCGCGTGGACGTGCGCCGCTATCTGCGCATCAAGCAGCGCGCGGCTGCGTGTCATGCTAGTCAGCTTCCTCTCGGTCGCCAAAGCTGGATCGCGCGATGGCTGTTTCGCCGCGGCAATGGCGTCGAGCACTTCAGCCGCGCCTATCCTGCGCCGAGTCCCGGCGAAGCGCTCGCACACACGTTGTTCAGCAATTGAACGCCGCATGGGCATCGCGTTCTTTGACCTCGACAAAACGCTGCTGCGCGCGAGCAGCAGCAGCCTCTACGTTCGCCACCTGTGGCGGCGGCGTCTGATCTCCGTGCGCGAGGTTCTCTGGGTGGCGTGGGTGAGCGCGCAATACTCACTGAACCGCCTCGACTTCCCGCGCGCCATGGCGCGGCTCAGCCGCAGGATCAAGGGTGGCGACGCGGTCTTCACCAAGCGCTTGTGCGACGAGTGGGTGCGCGAGGAGCTTGTGCACTACGTTGCCCCGAAAGCGCTCGCGCGCGTGCGCGAGCACCAAGCCAAGGGTGACCTCGTGATCGTGCTTTCTGCTTCGACCCAGTTCGTCGTTGCGCCTCTTGCTGAACATCTCGGTCTTCCTTACCGCTGTACCGAGCTTGAGGTGGTTGATGGGCGCTTCACAGGTGAGATCGTCGGCGAAGCGTGCTTTGGGCAGGGCAAGCGCTACTGGGGCGAGCGCCTAGCGGAAGCACACGGCGTTTCGCTGCGCGAATGCACGTTTTACACTGACTCTTACACTGACTTGCCGCTGCTAGAAGCGGTCGGTTGCCCTGTTGCTGTGAATCCCGATCTCAAGTTGGCGCGCTACGCAGCGCAGCGTGGCTGGCGCGTCGAGCGCTTCTACTAGGCGCGATAATGCGCCCTGTGACGATCAACCCAGAGACACTGCTTGCTCCTCACCTGCGCGCCTTGCAGGGCTACACGCCCATTGTGCCGCCCTCCGTGTTGGCACAACGTCTTGGGCATCCGCAAGAGCAAATCATTAAGCTGGACGCGAATGAAAACCTCTACGGTCCGCCTCCTGCAGTGCGACAGGCGCTTGCCGACGCGCTGCCCGTTAACATCTACCCTGATCCCGACCAAACCGCGTTCCGCGCTGCAGTGGGGCGCTACTTAGGGATGGCAGCATCGCACATCATTGGTGGCGCTGGCGCGGACGAGGTGATCGATCTCGTGGTGCGCGCGTTTGTCGCGCTAGGCGACGCGGTGATCGACTTGCCGCCGACGTTTGGCATGTATCGCTGGCAAGCCGACGTCGCCGGCGCGCGTTACGTGCCCGTGCCGCGCCGCGCTGATTTCTCCGTTGACGTTGCGGCTGTGGAGCGCGCGGTGAGATCAACACCAAACGCCAAGCTGCTCTTCATCGCTAATCCGAACAACCCTGATGGATCGCTGCTCGCCGATGAAGACCTCAAGCGCCTGCTTGCGCTGCCCATCATGGTGGTGCTCGATGAGGCATACATCGACTTCAGCGCTCATCCTGGACACGCGCGTTGGGTGTTGGAGCACGAGAATCTCATCGTGCTGCGCACGTTCAGCAAACTCGCTGGGCTTGCTGGATTGCGCGTGGGCTACGGCGTGTTCCCTGAAAAGCTCGTGCCGCACTTGTGGAAGATCAAGCAGCCTTACACGCCCAACGTCGCGGGCGAAGCTGCTGCGATTGCGGCGCTGAGCGATCCTGCTTATCTGCGCGACGTTGTGGCGCGCATCGTCGCCGAGCGCGAGCGCATGCGCCAGTTGCTCATGCAAATTCCTGGTTTCTACGTTTTCCCAAGCCAAGCTAACTTCGTGCTGTGCCGCGTGGCGGATTCAGTGCGCGTGAATGGCGGCGATCCGAGCTGGCATCCTGCGCGCCGCATCAAGGCGGCGTTGGAGCAACATGGCGTGTTGGTGCGCTACTTCGACAAAGAGGGCTTGCGCGACTGCATTCGCGTCAGCGTCGGCTTGCCTGAACACACGGATGCGCTCATGCGCGCGCTTGAGGTGATCTTGCGATGAGCTTGCGCGTCGCCACAGTAGAACGCGCCACGCGCGAAACGCGCGTGCGCGTCACCTTGAACCTCGACGGAAGCGGGCGCGCCGAGATTCGCACCGGCATCGGCTTCTACGACCACATGCTGCATCACGTGGCGCATCACGGCTTGTTCGATCTCACTGTGCATGCTGAGGGCGACCTGCACATTGACGCGCACCATACCGCTGAGGATGTTGCCATTGCGCTCGGGCAAGCGCTTGACCGCGCGCTCGGCGAGCGCAAGGGCATTGTGCGCATGGCAGATGCTTGGGTGACCATGGACGAGGCGCTGGCGCACGTGATCGTGGACTTGAGCGGGCGTCCTTACTGCGTCTTCCGCGGACGTTTCCGCAGCGACCGCATCGGCAACTTGGAGAGCACGTTGATCCCTCACATCTTTGAGACGCTCGCGGTGCACGCGCGCATGAACCTGCATGCGCGCGTGTTGTATGGGCGCGATGATCATCACAAAGCAGAGGCGTTGTTCAAGGCGCTCGGACGCGCGCTTGACGTGGCAACGCGCCTCGACCCGCGCCGCGCTGACCACGTGCCTTCGACGAAGGGGGTGCTGTAGCGCTTTGCTCTACCTCGTAGCTACGCCTATCGGCAACTTGGGCGACCTAAGCCAGCGCGCCATCGAGACGCTGCGCAATGCCGACGTGATCGCCAGCGAGGATACGCGCTACACGGGCATCCTGCTCAAGCGCTTGGGCATCGAACGCCCCCAACTATCATTCCACGAGCACAACGAGCGCCATGCTGCGGAGCGCATCGTGGCGCTGCTGCGCGAGGGACGCACTGTTGCGCTGGTGAGCGACGCCGGCACGCCGGGCATCAGCGACCCAGGCTTCGTGTTAGTGCGGCGCTGCATCGAGGAGGGTTTGCCGTTCACCATGGTGCCCGGACCGTCGGCGTTCGTCATGGCGCTGGTGCTCAGCGGCTTGCCGGCACACAGCTTCACCTTTCGTGGCTTCCCGCCGCGCAAGTCCGCTGCGCGCCAGCGCTTCTTCGCTGTGGATCGCGACTCGCCCCACACGCTCATCTTCTATGAGAGCCCCTTTCGACTTGCTGCTTCGCTCGAGGACGCGCTCGCAGTGTATGGCGACCGACCAGCAGCGCTCGCGTTTGAGCTGACGAAGAAGTTCGAGCGCGTGGAGCGCGGCACGCTCAGCGCGCTGCGCGCGCGGCTCGAGCAGCGCCCGGCGAAGGGCGAGGTCGTGATTGTGATCGCGGGCGCGCAGACGCAAGCGCCCTAAAATCCTGCGCATGAGCAAGGCGACTCACCACGCGCTTCCGTTGCGCTTCGGCACAGTCGGCAACCCCATCAGCACGCCGAAGAACGGCGGCAGCGTCGGCGGCGTGCAGCGCATCCGCGAGCTTGGGCTTTCGGCGCTGGAGCTGGCGTGGGTGCAGAGCGTGCGCGTGAGCGACGAGATGTGCGCGCGCATTCGCGCTGCTGCTGAGGAGTACGACGTCGCGCTGAGCGTGCACGCGCCGTATTACATCAACCTGAACGCCGAGCCAGCGATGTGGTCAGCAGGGCGCGAGCGCTTGCTGGCGGCTGCGCGCGCTGGATACAAAGCCGGCGCCACTGACATCGTCTTCCACCCAGGCTCGTACATGAAGTCAACTCCTGAGGTCGCCTACCGCGTCAGCCGTGATCGCCTCGCCGAAGTAGTGGACACGCTGCGCAAAGAAGGCGTCCACGTGACGCTGCGCCCCGAGACGATGGGCAAAAGCGCCATGCTCGGCACGCTCGAGGAAGTGATCGCCTGGAGCCAGGAGATCGAAAACGTGTTGCCGTGCGTGGACTTCGCGCATCTCCACGCGCGCGCCGGCGACGGATCGTTCAACAGCTACGCAGAGTTCTCGGCAGCGCTGCGCAAGCTGGCAGAAGGGCTTGGCGAGCGCGGCTTGAAGCGCGCCCATTTTCACTTCAGCGGCATCGCCTACACCCGCAAGGGCGAGAAGCAACATCTCAACCTTGCTGAGGCGGACATTGACTACAAAGCCTTCTTCAAAGCGCTTGCGGATTGGGGCGTTGAGGGACGCGTGCTTTGCGAGACGCCCAATCTCGAGGAAGATGCGGTGCTGATGCAGAACACTTACCGCCAAGCGTGGCTGCGGCGCACGCCGGTCAATGCGTAGCCGAACAACCTTGTTTGCTCAACCCTTTGCCAGCGTCACGCGGCTGACGCCCGCGAGGGCGTTCTCGTAGAGCGCTAACACGAAGAGCAGCGACGAGAGGCGGTTGAGGTAACGCGCAAGCTCTGCGTTCTCAATGATGCCGTCGTGCAGCAGCTTGACCACCAAACGCTCGGCGCGGCGCACGATAGTGCGCGCGAGGTCGAGATAGGCGCCGGGCAGCGAATCGCCAGGGACGACAAACTCGCGCGGCAGCTCGATGCGCGCGGCAATTTCATCGGTGGCTTGCTCGAGCCATTGCACGCGCGCGGCATCCACCTTGCGAAAGCGTGCGGCAACGTGCTGCGCTGCGGCTAGCTCCGCCATCATGTGGTAAAGGTCGCGCTGTGCAGTCAGCAACAGCTCGCGCGTGCGCGGGCTTTGCGCGGCTGCGCGCGCCACGCCCATGGCAGCGCTCGCTTCGTCCACGGTGCCGTACGCCTCGGGCTGTGGCATGTATTTCGCCACGCGCCCCTCGCCGAGCAAGCTTGTGTATCCATCATCGCCGGTGCGGGTGTAGAACGTCGTCATTGCTAGCGCATTGTATGCGTGCGGCTCAGTCCAAGGTGAGGATGCGGTAGGGATGCACGTTGACCACGCGCGTTGTGCCGATGTAGGTCTCTGCTGGCTGGCGCGCGTCGTAGGCGCGGTGCTGGTGACCGTGAAGCCACAGGCGAGGCTTGAAGGTGCGCGCCAGCCACACGAACGCATCGAAGCCGATGTGTGCGCGATCAGTGCCGTCGTGCACGCCTCGCAGCGGCGCGTGTGAGAGCATGATGTCCACTCCGTGCCCGCGCTGCACCAAGCCTCGCGCTAGCGAGTGCGCTAGCCAAAACGCGCGCAGCCACTGCTCCGCTTGTGTGTATTGATGAGACGCGTGGGGCTTGTAGCGCAGGCAGCCTCCCAAGCCTGCAATGTGCAGCGTGCCCACGCGCACGCGGCGCAAGTCCACGTTCACCCAGCCGGGCAACTCCGCTTCCACGTGCCCAAGGCGTTCGTCATGATTCCCGTGCACGTAGAGAGCAGGTTTGTTCAGCGTGGAGACGAGATACTCAAGGTAGTCAGGCGGCAGGTCGCCGCAGCTCACGATGAGGTCAACGTCCGCGCACTGCGTGATGAGCTGCGGGCTGTGCAGCCAGGGCACCACTTCATCACTGACGGCAAGGATCTTGGTCACGCCGGCTCGCCTGCGGGGAACATGCGCAAGTATGCCTCCATGAAGGCGTCGAGGTCGCCATCCAGCACATCGTAAACCTGACTGGTCTCATAGCCAGTGCGCGTGTCTTTGACAAGCTGGTATGGGTGCAAGACGTAGTTGCGGATTTGGTTGCCGAACTCCGCCTCGACGTGCTCGCCGCGCAACTGGCGCAGCTCTGCCTGGCGTCGCCGTTCTTCAAGCTCCTGCAAGCGCACCTTCAGGATGTGCAAGGCGCGCTCGCGGTTTTGGAGTTGACTGCGTTGGTCCTGGCAGGTCACCACAATGCCAGTGGGCAGGTGGCGAATGCGCACGGCGGTCTCGTTCTTCTGCACGTTTTGGCCGCCCGCGCCTTGCGCGCGAAAGGTTTCGACCTCGATGTCCTTCGGGTTGATCTCGATCTTGATCTCGTCGTCTTGGATGTCGGGATACACCTCGACGCGCGCGAAAGAAGTTTCGCGCGTGTTGCCCGCATTGAACGGCGAAAGGCGCACTAGGCGATGCACGCCGCGCTCGCTGCGCAGGTAGCCGTAGGCGCGCTCGCCGCTGATCTGCAGCGTGACGTTCTTGATGCCAGCGCCCTCGGCAGGCGTGTAGTCGATCTCGCTCACCTCAAAGCCATGCCGTTCTGCCCAGCGCAGATACATACGGTAGAGCATCTCCGCCCAGTCTTGCGCGTCCAAGCCGCCCGCGCCAGGCTGGATGGAGAGGATCGCATCGGCATAGTCGTACTTGCCGCTGAACATCAGCGCGAACTCCGCCTTTTGCAGCGCCGACATCAATGCTTCTGTCTCGGCTTCGGCTTCGCGCAGGGCGCTCTCGTCTTCGGTCTCCTGCGCGAGCTCGAGCAGCACCTGTGCATCCGACAGGCGACGCTCAAGCGCGCGATGCTCTTCCACGCGCGCCTTCAATCGCGCCAGCTCGCGCGAGATGGACTGCGCTTGCTGCGGGTTGTTCCAGAAGTTGGGGGATTCGATCGCTCGCTCGATCGCTTGGATGCGCGCTTCCTTCGCGCCGATCTCAAAGGCGCTCCCGCAAGTTGGCGATGCGCATCGCTGCGTCTGCCAACTTGTCTCTCAGCAAGGATAGCCGCTCGTGCATGGGCGTGCGATCATAGCATGGCGCGCCTAGAGGATCAGCATCGCGTCGCCAAACGAATAGAAGCGGTAGCGCTCTTGGATCGCCAGCGCGTAGCTTTGGCGCATGAACTCCATGCTCATGAACGACCCGATCATCGCCAGCAGCGTGCTGCGCGGCAGGTGGAAGTTGGTGATGAGCGCGTCCGCCACTTTCCAACGATAGCCGGGTGTGATGTATAAGCCAGTGTAGCCGCGGAAGGCGCGCAGATTTGGATCCGCTTCGCGCGCAGTGCCCCAGGTCTCAAGCACGCGCGCGCTGGTTGTGCCCACTGCGATCACGCGCCTGCCTGCGCGTCGCGTCGCTTCGATGAGCGCGGCTGTTTCCTCGCTTAGCTCACACCACTCTTGATGGATCACGTGCGCCTCGACCGTCTCCGTCTCGATGGGCTTGAACGTGTCCAGACCGACGTGCAGCGTGACGAAGGCGAAGCCAATTCCCTTCTCTCGCAGGCGCTCGATGAGCGTTGGGGTGAAATGCAAGCCCGCAGTCGGTGCCGCCACGCTGCCGGCAACGCGCGCGTACACAGTTTGGTAGCGCTGCGGGTCGCGCAGGCGCTCGTGGATATACGGCGGCAGAGGCACCTCGCCGAGGCGATCGAGGTGTGGCTCGATGGGCGCGCTGAAGCGCAGCGTCGCCAGCGGTCCCTCCTCGCGCGCGATCACCGACGCGCTTAAGCCTGTTGCTTCGTCGAAGATCACCTCTTGCACATTGCGCCCGCCAACCAACGCCTGCCAGGTGAGCGGGTCGAGCTGGCGCACCAGCAGCACCTCCACTTTGCCGCCGGTGGGCTTGCGTCCGCGCAGCCGCGCGTTGATCACGCTGGTGTCGTTGGCGATCAGGAGGTCGCCCGGCGTGAGCAGCTCGGGCAATTCGTAGAAGCGCCGATGTTGATGCGTGCGCGTGGCACGGTCGCACACGAGCAGGCGCGCGTGGTCGCGCGGCTCGATCGGCTGCTGCGCGATCAGCTCCTCGGGGAGGTCGTAATCCAGTTCCTTGATGTGCATTGCCAGTGGAATGGTAACGCGGGCTACTTCATGGCTATCTCGCGGCGCAGCCGAGTCTAAAATTCCGCCATGGAAGCCCTCAAGCAGCGCATCCTCGCCGAAGGCGTGAACCTTGGCAGCGGCATCCTGAAAGTGGACTCATTCATCAATCACCAAGTGGACCCCACGCTAATGATGGCGTGTGGGCAAGCCTTCGCCCAGCTTTTTCGTCCTACGAACCCAACGCGCGTGCTCACGTGCGAGATCAGCGGCATCGCGCCGGCACTTGCCACAGCTTATGCGCTCGGCGTGCCTGTGGTGTATGCGCGCAAGACCAAGCCCGTCACTATGCCCGAAACGGTGTTCCTCACCACTGCCCCCTCACACACCAAGCAGCGCGAAGTTTCGATCATGGTCTCGCCGGAGTATCTGCGCGCTGGCGAGCGCGTGTTGATCATCGACGACTTCCTCGCCACTGGGCAGACCATTCTCGCGCTGGTGCGCCTCGCCACGGCTGCAGGCGCGCGAGTCGTCGGCATCGGCGCGCTGATCGAGAAGACGTTCGAGGGCGGGCGAGAAGCGCTGAGCGGCTTAGGTGTGCCGATCCACTCCTTAGTGCGCGTTGTGGATATGAGCGACGGACGCATTGTTCTGGAGGAATAGGCGAGACTATCCGCTAGATCAGGGCGAAAACTCACCACTCTTCCAGCGCACACCTACTGAGCAGCTTGTACGCTGTTGAGCACCAACGGTGCGTGCTCAGGAGGTGTTAGCGATGGTCAAGCATGATCCTGTGAGCAAGTGGATGACGCGCAACCCAGTGGTGGTGCTGCCCACGACCCCGCTCGCAGAGGCGTATGCGTTGATGAGCGAGCGTCGTGTGCGCCGCCTGCCAGTGGTGGAGAACGGCAAGCTGGTGGGTATCGTGACTTTGGGTGACCTGCGGCAGAGCAACATCAACGTGGGCAACCCAGAGGCGGCAAAAACGCGCGTGGCGTTGGTCATGACCGAGAAGGTGATCACTGTGACGCCCGAGACAACGCTGCGCGAGGCAGCGAAGCTGATGATCAAGCACAAGATCAGCGGGCTGCCAGTGATGGAGGGCGACCAGCTTGTGGGCATTATCACGGAGTCGGATATCTTCCGCGCGGTGATGCTCGAGGAGGAAGAAGCCGTGTCCGTGCTCGAGCAGCAGCCCATCGAGGTGAAGGAGTTGCCACCTGCGTGAGAGGCGCTCTATGTTCCGGCGCATCCTCGTCCCGTTAGACGGCTCGACGTTTTCCGAGCTGGCGTTGTCCTATGCGCGCGCATTGGCGCTGTGCAGCGAGGGTGAGATCGTGCTAGTGCGCGTGGATGAGACGTACGAGCCGCCGGTAGGCGTCTTCGTTCCTGTCACTGTGCTCCCTGAGGCGGTCACGCTGAACGTTGGCGAGTATCTGCAGCAGCATGAGATGCGCCTGCGCCAAGCGGGCATTCGTGCCAGCAGTGCTGTGCTGGAAGGGCGCGTTGCCGATGCCATTGTGCGCCACGCCCGCGAGGTAGGCGCCGATGTGATCGTCATGTGCACGCATGGGCGCAGTGGTCTGCAACGCGTGCTGCTCGGCAGCGTCGCCGAGCAGGTAGTGAAGCGCGCGCCGTGCCCTGTGATGCTGATCCGGCCGCGCGACTGGCCCGAGACAGCTTAATCGCCCATCGCCACAATCAACTCGCGGCTCGTCGTTGTGAGGCGATGGAGCATGCCGTTTTCATCGAACCAGTAATCGTCCTCCACGCGCACACCCCAGCCGCCGCGCGGGTCGTCGGGGTCATACAGCCCCGGCTCAATGCAGAACACGCTGCCGGGGCGCAATGTCTCCTCGGGACGCCAACCGCGCAAGCTCATGCTCGGCGCTTCGTGCACCGCCAAGCCGAAGCCATGCCCCAAGCTGTGCACGTAGCCGCGCGTAATGCTTGGGTCTTGGCGCAGGGTGGGGAAACCGTGCGCTTCAAAGAGCGCGCATACAGCCTCGTTGAAAGTGTAAGTGAAGTCTTGCGTGTTCAAGCGCTGCTCAACGAGCGCAAGCGCCTGCAGCACCAATTCGTGGGCAGCTTGCACGTGAGGCGGCGCATAGCCCAAGCACCATGTGCGCGTGATGTCGGCGTGATAGCCGCTCGGTCCGCGCGGGTAAATGTCGAACACGATGGTCTGCCCAAGCCTCAGCACAGCGCTCGGCTCGCCAACGCTGTGCGGCACGCCGGCGTCGCGGCCGATAGCGAAGATGCAATCCGCAAGCTCCAGCCCCAGCGCGGCTACCTCGCGGCGGATGAAGCGCTTCACCTCCGCCACGGTCAGCGGCTGACCGTCTTGGCGCACGAGCTGCTCGTCCACAACGCGATGCGATTGGAGGAAGGCGCGCGTTGATTCAATGACGCGCTCAGTGAGGCGGCACGTCTCGCGGATCGCCGCCACTTCGTCACTGTCCTTCGTCGCGCGCGCCAGACTCAACACGTCCTGCTCGTACTCCGTGACCACCTCGCACGCGCCGTTTTGTTGCAGCCTTTGGAGCAGCGGCAACGCCCGGTTGATCGCCTCGTAGCCGTAAAACGCCACTCGCCCGCGCACGCCGAGGTCGCTGAACAGGCGCTGCATGAGCGCGACATCGGCAGCGAGGCGGTCGCCGTTGTGCTGCTGGAGCAGCTCGGGATAGCGGTACTGGCTGCGGTCAATGAGGCGCAAGCCTGTTTTCGCTGCCTCGTCGCGCTCCATGCTGTGATGCACAAGGTACTGCTCGCCGCTTGCGGTCACGATCACTAGGCCGCT
>JANWUW010000009.1 GCA_025057935.1 Thermoflexales bacterium | reverse complement strand
AAAATCGCCACGCTGCGCATCTTCCCAGCCACGGATGGCAGCTCACACTTCGACCGCTCGCTGTTCGACGTAGGCGGCTCAGCGTTGGTGGTCAGCCAGTTCACGCTCTACGGTCAAACGCGCAAAGGGCGACGCCCCGAGTTCATCGAAGCTGCTCGCCCAGAGCATGCTGCGCCGCTGATCGATTACTTCGTGGAGCGACTGCGCGCGCTCGGCGTGCCCACACAAACCGGCATTTTTGGCGCCAACATGCAGGTGGAGCTAGTCAACGAGGGTCCAGTTACGCTTATCCTCGAAGCGCCTCAGTAAACGTATGTGAATTGCTCCACACCTTGTGCGTCGCTGAGCACAATGCGCGCACCACTTGGCGGCAAAATGCCCCTTGGGCTGCGGAACCCGTTGCTTAAGCCGCAGTCCTCAATGCCCACTGTCAAGTTAGTGTACACACGGCAGCGCTGCCCCGGCGCCATGATGAACGCTTGAGGGAACGTGAACTGCGCGACTGGGTCATCGCCCGCCGAAGTCTGAAACACGCGCAAGCTCCAGCGATCCATCAGCACAGCGCTCGCTGACACGTTCTCCAATTCCACGTACTCATCCGCCTCGTTGATGGCAGGATCGCCTTGAGGCTTGACGTTGATGATGCGAATGCGCGGTGCAGGTGTGGGTGTGGGCACTGGGGAGGGCGTGGGTGTCGGCGTTGCGAGCAGCGGCGTAGTAGGCGTTGGCAAGGGCGAGATGATCTCTGGCGGCAGCGTTATTTGCACCAGTGGCGTTGCAGGCAGCGGCGTGAAAGTCGGCGGAAGCGTGGGCGGCGGTGGGAAAGCCACCACCTCAGGCGACGTAGCAGTCGGCAAGGGCGTAGGCGAGGGCAAGGGAGGCAAAGCTGGTGCAAGCGGAGCGATGCCGTTGCCTTGATCGGGTGTTGGCTGAGCCACGTCTGTCGCGTCCCCTAGAGCGCTTGGCGCTAGAGGCAGATCCGGCGTAGGTGTTGGCGCTTCCTCGAACACGGCCGCGGAAGCCGTGCCCGCGAGCAGCAGCGACTCCGCGGGCGTGGGTGCGAATTCGGTTGACGCCGCACGCGCATACGCCGCACCAATCGCGCGCCGTGTGCGTTCAATGCTTGGTTGAAGCAACAAGGCTGCAGCCACTGCAGCGAAGATAACCAGTGTCAACACCGCGACCGCAGCCAGGATCGTTAGCGGCATGAAGAGCGGGGGCAGCGAAGGCGGAGGCACATCAAGCTGCGCAGCGCGCCGGAACATTTCGCGGCGCGTGAGCCAGTCGGTTCCAATGGCGCGCCCGATCGGGGCATAGATGCGCGGCACGTAGCGCAGGCGCGCGCGGCGTGTTTGAGGATCGAACTCAAGCTCGCTGCCGCAAAATGTGCATTGCCACACCTCGCCCTCCATTGCCAGCGCAGGCTGCTGGCAAATCGGGCAGGTGTTCGGCGGGAGCTTTCTCAGGTCAACGTCCACGGGCGACTAGAAAGGCATTGGAGCAGGACTCATCAGCCGCGAGGGGCGCGCGCGACGGTCAATCTCCCACGGGTAAACGATGTAAGCGTCGGTCACTGCGGCGTAGTAGGTCGGGCGATGATGCGGGAAGAGCGACTGAGTGGGCTTATAGTGCAACACCGCTGTCTCTACCAATGCTCCGCTGGCTTCGATGCGCCCGCGCACAGTCATGATGTGTCGCCCATGCGTCCAGACGTCATCCACCACTAACACGCGCTTGCCCCGCGTCAGAGCCTCGTCGGGAAACTGCAAAAACGTGGGCCATGCTAGCAAGCGCGGCACATCTGCGGCAGGGAACTCCACTGCTGCGGTCAGAATATGCTTGATGTCGAGCGCTTCTGCGAGCATGCCGCCGGGGATAATTCCGCCGCGCGTGATCATCACCAGCAAGTCGAAGACGCCAGTGATTTGCGGGACAAGCTGATCAATGAGCATCTCCACGTCAGTCCAGGTGAGGATTTCCTGGCGGGGCAGTTCTTCTCCGTGCATGGTTTCGCTCGTGCTCACAAGAATACGGATTCACTACGAGGCGCGCGCCTTTGCGGTTTTAGTGCAGAATAGTGTACCCTGGTGATGAACACTCCACAATCTGCGCAGCGCGTCGCGCTCGGCACAGGCATCAGCTTAGGGATCGGCATTGGGCTGCTGATCGCAGGATGGGCAGTGGTGGGGCTGCTCGCGCTGCTCGCAGCCCGCGGCGGGCTGAGTATTCCACTTGCGCTTGGCGTGTCGTCCCCCTCTCCTGAGGTGGTGGCGCGCGCTGTGCCTGCCCCGGAACCCACTGTTCCACCGATTACCGAGGCGCCAACCGTTGTCCCAGAGCCACGCACTCCCGGTGAAATACAGCCCCTGCCGCTCGAGGCTACGCCTGAGGAGACACCGCCGCAGAGCGTGTCTGCAGAAACACCACTGCCACAAGAAGCCGCATCTACCCCATCACCAGCGGCACAACCAACGCCCATAGTTGCCGAAATCCCTCAGGCAGCTCCTCAGGCTGCGCCAGAAATCGCCCCTCAACCAAGCAGACCTGATCCCATCCCAGCAAGCGCATCAACGCCGTCGCGCCGCAGCGCGCGCCTGAGCTGCAACCGGCGTGTGACCCACGTCGTGCGCAGCGGAGAAAACCTCTTCCGCATCGCGCTGCGCTACAGAACCACTGTCGCTTCGCTGATGCGCCTTAACGGCATTCGCGACCCACACTCGCTGCGCGTTGGTCAACGTCTCACCGTGATCACGTGCGCAGGTCGTTCTGCACGTAGCGCACGCACGCATGTGGTGCAAGCGGGCGAAACCCTATTCCGCATTGCACAACGCTATGGCACAACCGTTGAGGCGCTGCGCGCTGCCAACGGCTTGCGTTCCAATCTCATCGTGCCCGGACAGGTGCTACGCATTCCGTAAGGCACTAGCGCGTGTTCACGGGTACGTCGCCCGTGATCGGCACAACCTCGATCCAAGTTGCGCCGGGCTTGAGCGGGATGCGCGCGCCGCTGCTCTCGCGAAACTCAAAGCCGCCCACCTTCGTGGGGTCGCGCACCCAGCGCCCGCCAATTTCCACGCCATCGCGAAACACGCGCAGCGGTCCTTCGCCCCAAACTTGGATCTGTATCGAGCGCGCGCCCGTCACGTCTTCTTGAATGTCAGTCACTTGGTGGTGCGCGTAAAGCACTACCACGTTCGACGCGACGATGGGCTGGCGGTTTAGTGCATCCACCTGCACTTGATCGCGTAGCGCACGCGTCCACTGCTTAGTGGAAGGGTCGTACTGCCAGCTCACTGTGCCAGAACGATACGCCACTTCAACGCGCGTAGTAGGCTTCCCTTGCTGTGGCGGCACTTCGGTGAACAACCAGCCACGAAAGGTGCTCGGTGCGTTCTTGTTGCGCTTGTCCAGCTCACGCCATGCGTTAGGCGCATTGGCGAACAAATTGTGCGGCGGCACGCGGTCGCGCGTGCGGAACATAGGGCAGCTCGGGCACTCGAACGGACCAAAGTCGCTGATCATCGTGAGGTTGTTCTGATGCGCCCAAGAGCGCCGCATGAACGGCTTTACGCCCGGGCTGGTGCCCGAGCACACTAGCGCAGCATCGAACATGTGCGGCAGCTCGATGTCTATCAAGCGGCAACTGCGCACAGAACCCACTTTCTCTGGCGCATAGGTGAGATAGAGCGCCGTGAAGCGCGTGATGCTGCCCTCGGAGAGATGCTCCACGACCACATCCGCGCTGCCCAGCCCAGATTGAGGGCGCACCTCCGCTGTATTTGCCACTTTAATCAGCAGAGGCCTGCGCTGAAGCACAGTGGGATCTGGCGGTCGCAAGCCCGTGAAGGGATTCACGCCAACCTCGAGGCTGATCGGCGCTGGCGCTACGTCGCCAACGGGTCCGGCTGCGTGCGGCTCAAGCGTCGCAGTGGGCGCAACGATGATCGCCGCAGGCTGTGGGGTCGCGGTGGGCGCGGGCGCGAAGATGGTCACAAGCACAGGCGGGCGCGTGGGCTCTGGCGCAGGTTGGCTCCCGCACGCAGCCAGCAACATCGTCAACCCTCCCACCCCCAGCGCCCGTCGCCAAGCAGGAACACGGGAACGAGACATCAGTGGGTATTTTATGCCTTCCGCTGGCGCACTGCCTCGTAGACGAGCAGCGCGGCACTTATCGAGACGTTGAGAGAGTTAATGCGCCCGAACATCGGGATGCGCACAGTGGCGTCGGCTTGTTCCAACCAGAAGTCGGACAAACCGTACTTTTCCTCCCCCACAAAGATGGCGCACGGCTGTCGGAAGTCGAACTCCGTGAATGGCAAAGGCGGCCTGCCGCGCACAAGGTTCGGCGTGCTAGCGACAATGCGCACACCCCGCGCGCGCAGCCACCCCAGCGCTTCTGCATTGCTGCACTGTGCCACGGGCACGCTGAAGAGCGCGCCCTGTGAGGCGCGCACCACGTTGGGGTTAGTGACGTCGGCTTTGGGATCGCAGAACAAGAAGGCGTGCACACCTGCTGCATCGCACGTGCGCAACATCGCGCCCAAGTTGCCAGGTTTCTCCACCGCTTCGGCGGCGAGGATAAGCGCAGGTTGATCGGTGGGCATGCGGATATCTGCAAGCGCGAAGGCGGGCTTCAGCGCGATCGCCAGCCATCCATCTGGTCCATCGCGATATGCCATCTTCTCGAAGACAGGGCGCGAGGTTTCGATGATGGGCGCACCGCTTGCCTGCGCACGCTGAAGTAGGCGCATGTGGTCGTCTGGGTCGTGCGCCGGCTTGAACAGCTCAGGGCAGATAAACACCGTGTGCAGGCGCACGCCACACTCTAGCGCCATCGAAAGCGGGTCGAAACCTTCGACCACCATCAAGCCATCCTCGTCGCGCTGGCGCTTGTCGCGCAGGGCAACCACATGCTTGACGCGCGGGTTCGACAGGCTAGTAATGCGCATGCCGAGATACTAGCAGCATACGCGCTTCGATTCGCGACTATGTATCCGAGCACAGGAGAGCCGAAGCTTGAGCTGAACACGCTAAGCGAGCCACGCGCGCTAGCCGATGCCGCGCATGATGTCGCCTCGAAAATGCGTTATAATTCGCAGTGAGCTTCGCCCAGGTGGTGGAATTGGCAGACACGCTACCTTGAGGGGGTAGTGCCGCAAGGCTTGCAGGTTCAAATCCTGTCCTGGGCATCAGTGCCTCAAGCGAGGCGCTTTTTTGTTCATGCGCCTGCTCCTGAGACTCCTGCTAAGGTGCGCGTTGCTCCCTGAGCGCGCGCTTGCATCTCGGGGAGCCAGCGATGTAGCCCACCCCGCGCGTAGAGCGCAGCGTGGCGTGCCGATTAGTCTGTCAAACACTTGGCTGTGCAGAGGTGACGGACTCATGGGCAACGCGGCAAGTGCTCCACTGCGCGCATGGCGCTCCCGCGCGCTTGTTTACCGCCCAACGCCAAGCCAATACAGCGGGTAGAGGTAACGACCCCAGTGTGGGTCGTAGCCGTAAGGCGTTAACGCCAAGTTGATCGTCGAAAGCGCACACACTAAGAGCACGCGTCGCAGCCACGGCTGAATTTCAGGCACGCCGCGGTAGATGCGCAAGCGATTCCAACCGTGCTCGGCGATCAGGAGCAAACCCAACCCTGCCCCCCACAGCAAGCCGTAAATGCTGATCGAGTGCCACAAGCCACAAGCGATCATGGTGAGCATCACATTGCGCACAGGCGCAATGCGATGTCCTCCGAGAGGCAGGTACACGTAGTCGTAGAGCCAGCGCGTCACGGTGATGTTCCAGTTGCGCCAGAAGTCGCGCATGCGGCTCACGCGAACCATCACCCAAGCCGGAGCAAAGTTCTCCGGCAGCACAATGCCGTAAAAACGCGCCGCGCCGATGCCGATGTCCACGTACGCCGAGAAGCCGATGTAGTAGCTTACGGCAGCTATGAGCGCAGCACCGAAAAACTGCGCTGCGCTTGACTGCGAAGGGTTGAGCAGAACGCCGAAGGGGTTAAGCACGGCGTAGCCAGCGCCCACCAATGCCCCTTTGAGCAGCCCTTGCCCAACACGCAGCATGCCGGTGCGGAGCTCCGCGAAACGAGGGCCGTGCGTTGGACGCTCAAACTGCTGTGCCCAGTCAGGGTAGCGAATTAGCGGCAGATGCACAAAGGTGGGAAAAAACAGGCACCATGCCCAGAAAGTCAACAGGCATGGCGTGACCCGCTCAGCCAATTGTTGAGAGGACGCGGTGTAATCAGCCGCAAAGTGCACCAAGCGCAGAAAGGTGAAGGCAACGGTTAAGCCGATGGTGGGGAGCACCGCATACGGACTCACGCCTGTCCACTCGAGCCACGGCGTGAACATGAGCAGACCAAATAGCGCGTGGAGCACGGTGTAGAGCGCAACGAGCCCGCCAATGGTTATCCTGCGCGACACACCTCGTCGTGCTGCAAGATAAGTCAGCGTCCCTACGCCAACCACGCCTATCACCAGCCAAAGCGAACGCTGATACCCCAGAACGATCACTAGGAGGCTGATGACAAGCAACGCGAGCTGACGCAAGCGCGCTGGGATCAGCCAGTATGCTGCTGCCCCAAGCCCGATCGCCACCAAAGCGCGTAGCGGCACCAACGCTTGGGCTAAAGCGATCACGGCATCAGCAACAGAGCTCGGCATGGCGCGCGTGTGCGCAAGTGTAAGGGCTGGGCGCAGTCTGTGCTTACAGCTTTTGTCATGCTCGGCTTCGGACACCTCCGCCCCAGTACAATCGTAGATCTGCGATGCGCAGCTACCGCCCAGATAACCCGCTCATTGTCCAGGGCGACCGAACGGTGCTGGTGGAAGTGGACAACCCGCTCTACACCGAGGCGCGCGACGCTTTGGCGCGTTTTGCTGAGCTGGAGAAGAGCCCCGAGTACGTCCACACTTATCGCATCACACCGCTCTCGCTTTGGAACGCCGCGGCGGCTGGCTTGACAGCCGAGCAAATCCTCAACGATCTCGAACGCCTCTCCAAGTATCCCCTGCCTGAAAACGTCAAGGTGGACATCCGCGAGGCGATCGGGCGCTATGGGCGCGTAAAGCTGTTTGTCGCAGACGGGCACATGCTGCTCAGCACAGAAGACGCCGCGCTCGCAGAGGAATTGTCGCGGCATCGCCTACTTGTGCCTTTTCTGCAGCGGCGTCTCTCCGCGACGCACTTCGAGATTGATCCAGCACACCGCGGGCACGTGAAGCGCCTGCTGGTGCAAGTCGGCTACCCTGCCGAGGACCTCGCCGGGTATGTAGATGGAGCACCGCTCTCTTTCCAGCTGCGCGAAGTGACCCTCTCAGGTCAACGTTTCCAGCTTCGGCGTTACCAAGCAGAAGCAGCCGAGATTTTCTGGGCGCAAGGGAGCGCTGCAGGCGGCAGCGGTGTGATCGTCCTCCCGTGCGGCGCTGGCAAGACCATCGTCGGCATGGCGGTGATGGCGAAGGCGCAATGCGCAACGTTGATCCTCACGCCGAACACCGTCGCTGTGCGCCAGTGGATCCGCGAGCTGCTTGATAAGACAACGCTCACGGAGGACCAAGTAGGTGAGTACAGCGGTTTGAAGAAAACGGTGTGTCCCGTCACCATCTGCACCTATCAGGTGTTGACGTATCACCCGCGCAGGCGCGCTGGAGCTGTTTCCGCTCGCGGGCGTCGCGCTGCGCCTGCGCTCGAGGAATACCCCCACATGGCATTATTCAACAGCCTAAACTGGGGGCTGATCATCTACGACGAAGTGCACTTGCTGCCTGCGCCAATCTTTCGCATCACTGCTGAGCTCCAAGCGAAGCGACGCTTGGGCCTGACCGCCACGCTCGTGCGCGAGGACGGCATGGAGGGCGACGTCTTCTCGCTTGTTGGGCCCAAGAAGTACGACGTGCCGTGGAAGGAGCTAGAGCAGCAAGGCTGGATCGCCACTGCGGAGTGCCATGAAATTCGCGTTGGCATGAGCGAAGAGGACCGCATGGAATATGCGGTGATGGATCACGAGCTGAAGTATCACTTCGCAGCCGTCAACGAGCGCAAACTCAGCATCGTGAGCATGCTGCTTGAAAAGCACAAGGAGGACGCTGTGCTGATCATCGGGCAATACGTCCCCCAGCTTGCCACCATCGCCCAGCGCATCGGCGCGCCGTTGATCACCGGCGAGACTCCTGTGCGTCAGCGCGAGCGGTTGTTGGAACAGTTCCGCCGTGGCGAGATCTCGCGCCTCGTGCTCTCGAAAGTGGGCAACTTCTCCATAGACCTGCCTGATGCCAACGTGCTGATCCAAGTGAGCGGCATGTTCGGCAGCCGCCAAGAAGAGGCGCAACGCCTCGGGCGTGTGCTGCGTCCGAAGCGCAACGGCTTGCTCGCACACTTCTACACCATTGTCACACGCGACACTGTTGATCAGGAATATGCGGCGCACCGCCAGCTCTTCTTAACGGAGCAGGGCTACCACTACAACATCCTCTACGAGGAGGAAGTTCCAGCGTTCACTCCAGCGGTCATCGCCGAGCGCGCGACGCAGCCAAGCCGAGGACGCTTGCCTAGCGCATAGTCTGAGAGCGCAAATGCTGCTGCCAGCATCCATTGTTGAGCCAAAGCGCCACTGGCCTCGAGCGCCGCTTCACTTCCTCCATATAGACGCGGAGAGCATGCGGCTGACGCTGGAAGACTTCGATCGCGCGAGGCTGCGCCGCCTTATCCAGACCCGCGGGGCAAAGCCGAATACCTCCACCGAAGCTTTGATCGCCCAAGCCGCAGAGCAGCTCGCGCGCTACCACGCTCAAGGCGAAGATCCAGAAGTGGTGCTTAGCTGGATGGAGACCCCCGAGGAGGAGACTTGGCTGCGCGCGTTGTTCACGCTTGCAGACCCAGACACAATGTTGACAGGCGAGGCACTTCTGCACGCGGCAGCTTATGCCCATCTTCCCCACGAGCGTCTTGCGCGCGTGCTGGAGCGCCTCGTCTTGAAGGGCGCGCTACTGTTGCGCACGCCGATTCCTTTGTTCAACGTGCTCTCTGCGAATCAGCGCGATTTCAGCTCGTTCATCACGCTCTCCGTGGGACAGTGGGTGCCCTTCACGCGCCTGCCGCCTGTGTTGGAGTGGGAACTGCCCGCGATTGCGCCTCATGCCATCAAGCGCGCCTCGCTCCCCATCACACATGCTTTCGAGCGCCTCATGGACGCGCTATACCGCGAGCGCGTCGTGCTCAATGCTGAAACAGTGCGCCGCTACCAAGAAGGCCTGCTGAACAACCTTTCGCCTGCAACGCCAAGCCACAGAAGCCGGGCTGAACGCGAGCCACTCCCGCTTGTCAGCGCCCTCGCGCCCGAATCCTTGCAGCAGCTCACAAGCGCGACTGAGCTGGAGCCGCCGCTCGTGGAGTTTCTCTTCGCGCTTGCCAGCGTGCTTGGCTTGATCGAGCTGCCGCCAAGCCAGCCACCGTATGCCGTCGGTCTCCAGCGCGACCAGTACGCCGAGTGGGCGACGCTAAGCCCAGAAGAGCAGCTCTCCGCCTTGTGGAACGCCTGGCTGTATTGGAGCCCAGATTGGGTCGAGGCGCGCCATGCAATCGGGCATATGCCCTTCCATGCGCGCTTCAGCCTGGTGCGGCGCACGCGCCCAGAGCTCGTGCCCGCCATCCACATCGGTTCAGACCTTTGCGCAGCTCGACGCTTTTTGGCACGCATGTTGCGCGGCGTGAAGCCAAAGGCGTGGGTAAGCGCGCAAGCGCTGATCGAACAGTCGCTGGCGCTCTCACCGCGCGCTTTTTGGAGCATCCTGACCCCAGAAGCGTGGGACTTCGTAGCTGCACGATCGCTGAATGGCGAAACCTCCGCCGAGGTGCGAGCGCTCGCGCAGAGTGCTGTCTTCACGCACATGTTGGCTGGTCCTTTACTTTGGTTCGGCGGCGTCGAGATCGCTACTGATGCGCAAGGGCGCATCGAAGGTGTGCGCTTGACGCCGCTCGGGCATGCGCTCGTGAGCACGCCGCGTGGCTTCGTGCAAGCTAAGGCACCACAAGAACGGTTGACCGAAGAAGACGCTGCGGCAGTGTTGTGGTTGGACGATCACACGGTGCGCGTCGCGACACCTGCACGCTGCCGTGAGCTGGTGAAGCTGCTGCACCAAATCGCCGATCCAGCCCAAGCGCCACATACTTTCACCTTCACGCCACAAAGCATCGAACGCGGGCTGCGCTGCGGTCTTTCTACTGCAGCGCTCGAAGCAGCATGTGCGGCACAGGGTGCTCCGTTGCCGCCTGCGCTCGCTGAGCACATTCGACGCCTCGAGCAGCGCGTGGGGCGCGTGCGCGTGTACGAGTCGTTGGCGGTAGTCGAGGTTAACGATGAAGCCTTGGCGCGTGAGCTGCTCACGCAGCCGGAGATCAGCCGACACGTGATGCACGTGCTCGGACCAACTGCGTTTGCCGTCCGCGATGCAGAGCTTGAGGCGCTGATTCAAGCCATGCAGCGCAAGGGCTACACTCCGCGCATCGCTTGACCTCACATGAGCGATCAGCCGCTCCCGCTTCTCAGCGCCCTTGAGCTGCAGCGGCTTCTGGGGCGATACACGCGCTTGGTGGCGCGCAAAGGAAGCATACCGCTCACCGCACAAGGGCGCATCCGCAAAACAGCGTTCAAGGCGCTCTTGCGCGAGCTAGGGCTTGGCGTTCACAACCTCGGCGAAGACGAGGCGCCGCAGTTGCTTTTCGCGCGGCTGGCGCTCGTCGGTCTTGGAGTTTTGGAGACAGATCGCGAGGCGTTGCGCCCAAAACACGCCGAAGCTTGGTTGGAACAGCCGCTCACCAAGCGCGCTCAGGCTCTCCTCGATGCGTGGGTGGAGGGCAAAGCGTGGAACGAGCTGGTGGAGTTGCCGGGCGTCTCTGTGACGCGCTACAGCCCACCGCCAGAAGGGCAACGCCTTCTGCGCGAGGTAAGACAAACACTGCTTGCCGTGCTCGGCGCGACGGCACGCGCAGCATCGGAGCACACGATTCCGTTGGGTGCTTTGATTGAGCACCTGCGCCGACTGCCGTTCAAGCTGATCAAGGAGAGCAGCAGACGCAGCAGCACTGCAGCACCCATGCCTTACTACTACGCCACTGAAAATCCGCTCGGCGTCAGCCTCTACCCACTGCCGTCAAGCAGCGAGGAGGCTTGGGAACGCCTTGAGCGCGCCTTCGCGATACACGCGCTGAGCGGTCCACTGCGCTGGATGGGGCTGGTCGCGCTTAGCGAAGAGCCGCGCGCGCGCAATCTCGACGCTGTGCGTGTGCAGCTCACTGAGGTAGGGCGCTGGTTGATCCTCGGCGCCGACCCGCCAGCTTGGACGGAAACTGGCGGGCGCATTGTCGTGCAGCCCAACTTCACAGTGCTGGCGTTTGAGCCGCTGCCGGACATCGTGTTGCTAGACCTAGAGCGCTTCGTGGACTTGCAGAGCGCGGATCGCGCGCTCACGTATCAGCTTACCCGCGAGTCTGTGTACCGCGCTCAGCTCCAGGGCTGGAACGTGCCGCGCATCGTTCGCTTTCTGGAAGAGCATAGTGGGAGGCTGCCAGCCAACGTGCGTCGCACCCTAGAGGAGTGGGAAGCGCAGCACCAGCGCATTGTTGTTCGCCGCCGAGCATGTGTGGTGCAACTTGCAGACGCTGCGCTCCAAGCAGACGTGCTTGAGTCGCTGCGAGCCTTCGCACCGCGCGCGCTCGGTCCAAGGTTCGTGCTCGTGCCTGCTGCGCCCGATGAGGTAGTGCGTGCGTTGCAGCGCGACGGCTGGAGCCCCCACGTCCGCGCGGCGAGCGAGACGGAGCCCGAGGCAAGCATCGCTGAGGACGGCACGATCACCCTCTTCACGTCGCTGCCCAGCCTGCACCTCATCGACCATTTGCGCCAAGTTGCTGAAGTCGCCAATGGAGACGTCGATCAACCTTTCCGCGAACCACCGCGCATCACCCGAGAGAGCGTGCAGCGCGCGATGGAGCGCGGTATGACCTTGGAGAAGTATTTGGAGACGCTCACCCAACTCAACCGTGGCGCACTGCCCACTGTTTTGGTCGAGCGCATTCGGCAATGGTCGCGTTTCTACGGCAGCGTGCGCGCAAAGTCTCTTTTCCGATTAACGTTTTCCGACGCGCGCGTGCTTAACAATCTTCTCAGTGACGAGGCTACTGCCCGCTACCTCACGCCGATCGGCTTGCCTCCTTTCACGAAGGAAGCGATTGTGGAAGCCGAACACCTGCAGCAGGTGCGCGCGCTTCTCGAGGCGCGCGGCATCGCGTTTCAAGAAGGCTAAGGCAAGTACAACAGCGGGTTGACGGGCGTGCCGTTGTAGCGGATTTCGAAGTGCAAGTGCGGGCCAGTCGATCTGCCCGTGCTGCCCATAGCGCCGATCACTTGCCCGCGCGCCACGCTCTGACCCGGCGCGACAAACCAGCTTGAGAGGTGGGCGTAGAACGTGGAAAACCCGTTGCCGTGATCGATCACAACGAGGTTGCCATAGCCCTGATTATTCCAGCCAGCGTAAGTCACATAGCCGCCATCGGAGGCAGCGATGGGGGCGCCGATTGCGTTGGCGATATCCAAGCCACGATGTGCCCACCAGTATTGCTGCGTGATCCTGCCTACGGCAGGCCAACCAAACGCGCCAGTAGCGACAAAGCTCGGCGCTGGACCAACGTAGCGTTGCCCGGGCACACGTTGCAGCCGTGGCGTGATCACGCGAGGCTGAATGGGCTTCACGCCGCCCGGCACGATGATCTTTTGCCCAGGCACAAGGTTCGCGCCTGCAGAGAGGTTGTTGAGCGGGAACTCTAAGATAGCCTCGGGCTTCACCTTGAAGCGCTCCGCGATGCTACTCAAGGTGTCGTTGGGCTTCACTTCGTAGATCAGGCCGTCCACTGGCAAGATAGTGAGCACTTGACCAACGCGCAGCAAGTCAGGCGTCTCTTCTAGCTCGGGGTTCGACCAGATGATCGTGGTGGGCTGCAGACCAAAGCGCCGAGCAATCCGCTCCACGTTGTCGCCGGGAGCAACAGTGTAGGTGAGCACGCCCGTGCGCGTCTCAACCTGTGGCCCGATGTCAAGCACGAAGTCGCGCAGAACAACGTCCTGTGAGGCGTTGCGCGGATTAAGGCTGCGTGGCGCAAAGTTGGTCACGCCGCGTGCACGAAGCTCAGCGCCGAGCACCAGCGGCGAGCTTGCATAGCGCGCAGCAAAGGTTTCCGCTACAGCTTCAGCGGGCTTAGCGGTCGTGCGCACCTGCGCTGCGACGAAAGCCAGCAGCGCAGCAGCGAACGCGGCTACGTGTGGAATCCACTGGCTAAGTGCATTGTTGCGCAGCAGGGCGTAGAATTTTTGTGTGTCAATGTGCCAAGTCACGCGCAACTGCGCGAGACGGGCGCGCATCTTTTCCATAAGCTTGGAACGAAGCCTATCCGGCAATTGTAAGGCAGCAGCTACGCAATGGAGTGAACAGCGATGTGCCAACTGAAGTCGGCCACACGCGGGTGAAAAGCAATGGCGCAAGAAGTGTTCTTTCGCAAAGCAGTTCCGGGGCTGGGCGAGGTGCAAGCGAGCGTGCAGTACGATGCCGAAGCGTTCGGCGTGGGGACGTGCATCACGCCATGGACAGTTGCGATCGAAGCCGAAGGACGCGACCTAGGGCGCATCGTCGGCTTTGAGGGCGAGGCACAGCACATCATCGCCATGCATGGGTTAAAACCTGATCCCCAAGCCAAGCGCGGTTTGGAGATGACCGTGTTCCGCGTGAGCGAGGCACTGCGCGCCAACAGTCTCGACGCACAGGTGTTTGCTGCGTTTGAGCGTTGGCTGCTGCGCCGTGGCTGGCGCGGCAATTTGCTCAAGCGCCTGAAGTTCACCGATCCGCAGTGGGTGATCCCAATTCGTTCCTTCTGGGTGCAGCAGCTTGGTTTCGAGCTGGTGCTCGCCGAGGAAGGCAAATGGGATGAGCACGTGGTGAAGCGCTGGCGCTAGCACTGCGCGACAGCCTGCTGCGCCTCCTCGGCGATCTGCACGTACTCCTGACGCAGCACAGCGCTGTCGCTAACGCCGAAGCGCGCGAGCAGCTTGCCGATGGCAGCAGCCTTCCGCTCGGCGTCGCGCTGGCTCCAAGTGCGGCTTTTGATCTCCAAGAAGTAACCTTCGCACGCCGGGTTCACCATGCGGTCGATGTTGATGAACATCTCCTCGTCGTCGAAGAACACCTCCCACCGCAGGCGATCTTTTTCAACGTGCACCTCGCGCGCGGGCTTGAAATACTCACGGTAGAAGCGCAGGCTGCGATCGGCAGGCGCCATGAAGCGCACACGGCTGAGCAACACAGAGTGGGGATATTCGCGTTCGCGCTGACCGCTCACCAATGTAAGGCGGTAGCGGGTGCCGACAACTTGTCCGCGCTCATCAATGCGCTCATCCTCGCGGTAGCGCAGCCGTGAAGGCTCGTGATCGAAGAAGAAGTAAGTGTCGTATTGGCGATAGTGCACGTGACGCACAACAGTGATCTCGCTGCTGTTGCTGATGAAGTCGATCAACGGCTGCGGGTCGTCAATGCGCGCCTTCACTTGCACCTCGAAGGACTCCTGCTGCTGCACACCGCCAATCGCAGCAAGCTTGCGCAAGACATCGCCCTCGCGCGCAGCAAGGAAGGCATGCACGCGCTGCGCCACTTCTTGCGCTTGTGAGCGCACATCAGCTTCATTGAGCGTGAGCAGCTCGCGCTCACGCATGAGGCAGCGCCCATTCACAAACACGTCGCGCACATCCGTGGACTTGCTGGAATACACGATGAGCGTGTAAATCGCGTCGCTCTCTGGATCAAGGAGCGCGTAGTTCGGCGAGGTGTGTAGCTGCTCCAGCTCCAGCACGATCACATCGGCGCGCTTGCCCACCTCTAACGAGCCAGTGAGGTTGCCCATATGCAGCGCCTCGGCGCCCATGCGCGTTGCCATGAGCATCGCCGTCCGCGCTGGCACAGCAAGCGGGTCGCGCGTGCTGCCTTTGGCGAGCAGCGCGGCGAGGCGCATCTCTTCGAAGTGATCAAGGTCGTTGTTGCTCGCCGGCCCATCGGTACCGATCCCCACCTTCAGTCCAGTGTCGAGCATCTTTTGCACGTTGGCAATGCCGCTAGCAAGCTTGAGATTAGCAGTTGGGTTGTGTGCCACAGTGGCGCCAGCATTGCGCAGCGTGCGCATCTCGCCGGGGTCAATCGCCACGCAGTGCGCAGCAATGACCTTTGCCTCCAGCACGCCGTTCTTCTTTACCCAGTTCACCACGGGCATCCCGTGCTCGCGGCGGCACTCTTCGACCTCTTGGTAAGTCTCGCTGATGTGAATGTGCAGCGGCACATCGTAGCGGATGGCAATCTCAGCGCAGGCACGCATCAATTCGCCGCTGCAGGTGTACGGCGCATGCGGGGCGATCACTGGCGTGATCAGCGGG
Organism: Thermoflexales bacterium; assembly: GCA_025057935.1. Taxonomy (GTDB): domain Bacteria; phylum Chloroflexota; class Anaerolineae; order J036; family Brachytrichaceae; genus DRWP01. Next base: position 74,814 of record JANWUW010000009.1, on the reverse strand, counting down.
TGCCCGTGCCATTTCTGAATAAACCGCTCCGTGAACTCGAGGCTCTCATCAGCGGAGTGTGCGTCTGGCGTGGGAAACTGCATGATGGTCTGAGAGCACAGCGCGCGCATCCCCACTTCGGCGAGCGTGTGCGCGATAGTGTCCTCAAAGTAATACATGTCGTTCACACAGGTCACGCCGCTGCGGATCATCTCAGCACAAGCAAGCCGCGTGCCTAACGCGACGAACTCCGGCGAAACAAAGGCGCGCTCGACGGGCAACATGTAGCCGTAAAGCCAAACGTCGAGACGGCGATCGTCAGCCAAGCCGCGCAGCAGCGTCATCGGCAAGTGCGTGTGCGCGTTGATCAAGCCGGGCATGATCACGCACCCTGAGCAGTCAATCACTTCCTTGGCTGAGATGTTGGCACTGACTGTTTCTGCGTCCCCCACTGCCACGATCGCATCGGCGCGGATTGCCACTGCGCCACGCGGATACTTGCGAAACTGCTCGTCCATGGTGAGGACGAAGCCGTTGATTAGGAGGATGTCCGCTTGCTGCATACGAAGGTTATAGCACACCAGCCGCAAGCGGTGCGCGCGACCACCGCAACAAGCGAGGCAGGGCGATGCGGTTCAAACACCCGCGACGTTAAACGTCCTCTACACCGAGCGCGCGCAATCGAGCAGCAAGCTGCGCTGCACGCTGCTCGGCTGCCTCAGCACGCTGACGTTCGGCTTCGGCGCGCTGGCGCTCCCGCTCGAGCAATTCAGCAGTGTTCAGCACAAGCTGTCCGTCTCGGTCGTAGAGGCGCAGCCAGCGCATGCGCATGCCGTTGTACTCTCCCTCCCACACACCGAGCCACGCGCCCAGCACTTCGCTCCACTTCCAACCTTGCTCGTTCGCACTCACCTCGCGGTAGCGCTCACCGTCTAAGCGCCACAGGTAGAACTCGAGCGCCGTGCTTTGCGTGGGGTCTGGTCCGTAGCATACGTATTCGGGCACGCGCAACACGCGCTCGTATAGCTCCTTCTTCGTCCCGAGGTCCTCGCGCCGCGTGGATTCAGAGAGCAACTCCACGATCAGGTTCGGCGCTCGACCGCCCTCGAGCCAAACCGCCCAGTAGGGTCGTGGGCGCGTGCCGTCCACGTCTTTGACCACAAACAGGTCGGGGCCGCGGTAGTAGTGTGTCTGGGCTTGCTCGAGGTTGTAATAGAGAAACATGTTGCCGGCAATGTAAAAGTCTGTTCGTCCGCGCCAAAATTGCCGAAGGCTATCTTCAAAAAGATTGATTTGCAAGCGATGCCACGCGTTCTCCAAAGGAACGCCGTCCTCGTCGAGAAGCTTTAGCGACGCCAACGCGCGCAGCTCGGCTTCCGAGATCTCTGCCGGCTGAGCTTGCAGCGCAGGCGTTGATTGCGTGACCACGATCGGGATTGTATCAGGCGGGCGTTGCGCTGGAGCGCGTGCGCATCTCTGGCACCAGCAGCAGCGAAGCAAGCACAATCAGCCCAGCCGCGAAAAGCCCCAAGCCGCTGATCGGCAGCACTTGCGTGAGCTGAAACGCAACCGCGGGCGCCACCACGCCGCGCACGCCTGTGAGGAATGTGTGGATGCTCATGTATTCAGCCACGCGGTCGGCGGGCGCGATCTTGGTCACCCACAAGCTCCATGCCAGCTCGCCCCCGGCTGCTGCTGCTCCAAGTAGCATCGAGCCGATCACTAACCCAACAGTGCTCGTGCCAGTGAAGAACGACGCGATGCCCAGCGCAAAGCCGGCGTTCAGCGTAATGCGCATGGCGAAAAAGTTCATGCGGTCGAACAGGCGCCCCCACAGCGGCGAGAGCACCAACCGCACGCCATTGGGGATCAGCAAAGTGTAGAGCGCGACCTGCTGCGGGCTGAGCATGATGCCGTAGCGCGGGTTTGCCAAAAACTCAACGCGCAGCGGCAGCATCATCAAGTTGGCGAAGCCCATCAGCATCCACGAAGTCAATGTCCAGCGCAGCGTGCGATCTTCCGAAACGAAACGCAGCGCGCTAAGCGCACTTGTGAACCAGCCTTGCGATGTGGAATTGTGCGGCAGCAGCTGCGAAGGGATGCGCCACAAGCACAGCGCTGAGGCGGCAAATGCCAACGCCAACACGCCAAGCGTCCAGCGGAAGAAGCCCAGATTTGCCGTGAGCAGTCGCCCGAACAGCTCTGCGCATATAGCTGCTGCTGCGACGCGCACTACAAACGCGCGCGAAACAAGGCGCCCCCGCGAGCGTGGTTCATAGTTGGTTTGGTACGTCGCCGTGATGAGGGGCACGATGCTCATCGTGCCACCAATGCTCACCACGCTCGCCACCACCAACACCGGCAACCACGGCAGCAGCGCTGCAAGCAGCATTGCCGCAGCGCCGACCAGCATCACGGCAGCCGCCACATGCGTAGCCGGACGACGCAAGCGCTCTGCAATCGGCACTGTCCACAACGAGACAAGCAAGCCCGCATTCCCAGATGCGGCGATAAGCGACTTAGCGAGCGGATCAGCGTTGAACACTTTCACCGCTACTAGCATCAGGAATGTAGTGCTGCTCGCTTCAATCACGCCATGGGGTATAGCGCGCAAGAGATCGTAGAGGTAAGTGCGTTGGGCAATAGCGTGGGAGGTCATTTCAGTCGAAGGGGTATGCCGGCGACAACAAAGAACACGCGCGCGGCACGATTCGCCACGATCTGGTTGGCGCGTCCAAGCGCATCGCGGTAAGCGCGCGCGACCGCGCTCGATGGAGCAACATCCATCCCCACTTCGTTGCTGACGATCACCCAAGGGCACAGCGTGGTCAGCGCCACGCCTATCAGCGCCTCAACAATGCGCGCAGCTTGCTCCTCGGCATCGGTCGGCGGCGCATCGCTCATGAACAGCGCACCGCTTACGTAGAGGGAAAGGCAATCGAGCAGCACGCAGCGCGTCGGCGACGCATCAAGCGCCCGAGGGATAACGCTGAGGTCGTCCTCCAGCACCAATGTGCGCCACGTGCTAGGGCGCGCAGCGCGGTGACGCGCAAGGCGCGCTTGCATCTCCGCATCAGCACGCACAGCTTCGGTCTCGCGCAGCGTGGCGATGAAGAGCACGTCATCGCCGCCCTGCTCGATCGCCAATCGCTGGGCGAAGGCGCTCTTGCCGCTGCGCGCACCACCCAGCACAAAGGTGATCGCGCTCACTCGACGAACTCCATCTCGTTCGCGGATTCCATAGGTGGTCGTTCTTCCTCCGGAAACAGCTCAATGATGATCTCTCCGAAGGGTTCGGGTTGATGGCAGCGCACAACGAAACGCTTAAGCAGCTCCAACAGCGCCAGCAGCGTGATCACCACTTCAATGCGGTTGCAGCTTTGACCCAGCACCTCGTTGAAAGTGACGCGCAGGCGCGCGCGCACAGCTTCGGTGATGCGCTCCATGCTCTCTTGAACGGTGAACGGCAACGGCGCGATCATCGTGTCGGCAGGAGGCGGCGGCATCCAACGCAGCACCACGCGCTGCATCAGCCGCTGCAGCGTTTCCAACGTCACGCCTTCGAGCGGCAGTGTTTTCGAGACAGGGCGCGGCATCGGCGGCGGCTGCACCGGGAAAGCGCGCAACCTCGCTTCTTCACGCATGTGCAAGAAGCGCGCAGCGTGCTTGTAGGCTTGGTAGGCGCGCAGTTGTTCCACTAACGCCTCGGTGTCTGCTGTGTCCTCTTCGTCCGCAGAGGGCAGCAGTGGCAGCAGGGCGCGACTCTTGATCAGCAGCAAGCGTGCCGCGACGGACACAAACGCCGCAAGCGTCTGCGGCTCGGGCTGCGGCATCGTCAGCATGTGGGCGATGAACTGATCGGCGACCGCCGCCAGTGAGATTGCAGTGATCTCGAGCTCGCGCTCCTCGATGAGCCGCAGCAGCACATCAAGCGGTCCTTCGTAAACCGGCAGTCGCACGGAGAACGACGCTAACGCTTGGCTCTCTTGGATCATGGCTCGCTCGGGATGGGCAACAACAGCCAATACTCGAAGCCATTGATGTCGAACTTCTGCGCCCAATAGTAGTTGCGGAAGATCGCCGCTTTCACGTCATCAGGATAAAACAACGCGCGAAACACTACAGCGCCAAAGGCGCGACGTTCGATCATCGCGATCATCTGACTTGTGTCGAGCGTCCCGTTTTTGCTTAAGTTGAGCAATTGAGTCGGGTTGGTCACCACATCCTTGCCTGCGAGCAACGTGAACATCGCTTCCTCGCTCCACACAGGCCCTTCGACCTCTCGCAGGCGCTGCACTAGCGCCCAGCCGTTGTTTACGTCAGCGGGCAGCGGAAGATGCCCCAGTTGGGTGTAGCCCGACGAGTCGTAGTAGGCGTAAGGCGGATAGGCTTGTTGCTCTGCAACGCCGAGCCAACGCGCAACAGTGCCGAAGAAGCGCCCGCTGGTGGGAAGATGAAGGTTGAGCGCGGCTTGGATGAGAAACAGGCCGCCTGCCATCAATCCCACCAACGCAGACGCAGCAGCAACGCGCCGAGCATGAAGCTTTGCCCAGGCTCGCCCCAGCACGCCTGCTGTGCAAACAGCGCCCACTGCAATCGAGGAGACGAGGTATGCAGGTCCTGCGCCCCACTTGCCAGTCAACATGCCCATCGCGCTGCTGGTGAGGAAATACAGCGACCACACTGTGAGCGGCTGCGTGCTGCGCGCACGCCACGCGCGCACGACATCCCACATCACGTATGCGACACCGCCAACAATCAGCGGCGCCTGAAGGCGCAGCCAACGCACGTAGGTCTGCCCTGTTACGGCAAGGTCGTATTCGTTCACATTAGCAGCCACCACGTTGATCCAGAACTGCCCTGCAGTGAGCGCGTTCATCCCGAGCACGAACGCTAGAGTGAACGCAAGGCAAATCGCAAACGCCCACACAAACCAGCGCGGGCGACGCAGCAACAGCAACCCAAAGCCCGCCACCAGCACGTCCACTGCTTGAAGCTTGGTGTAGCCCGCAAGCATGAGCAGAACCACGCCCAGCACTGCAGCGCGCGGCGATCGCGCCTCGAGGGCGTGGTTGACGACGAGCGCGCCTGCAAGCGAGAACATCACCATGAGAATGTGTGCGCGCGCGAGCGGCGCGATGTGATACACATCATTTGCGGCGAAGAACGCAAGCGCCGCCATCGACGAGAGGCTCGCGCGGAGCGCAAACGGCGCGCTTGCCGACCACATGCGCCAAGCCGAGCTCGCAATCGCAACGCCAGCAATCAACGCCGCAGTGAGCGTCACGGCGCGTCCGACAGCGATATTTGGTCCGAAGACCGCCACGAGCGGCGCGAGCAACAGCCGATACACCGGCGGGTAATTGGACGAATAGAACGGGAATTGTGCGTTGTCGAGATAAATGTGCTCGCCACGTGCGAGGCGGATGGCGTCGTAAAGCTCGAATCCCTCGCCTTGGTCGTAATCGAAGGGGAAGTTCAGCAAGGCGCGCGCGTAAACCAGCAGCACCACGAAGTGAAACGCAAGCGCAACGAGCGCAGCGCCCATGAGGAGCGCAGGGATCGCCGCGAAAAGCGAGTAGGCGCGCGCTGCTCCTGCGCTGCGCCCAAGAGCTATCGCTCGCATGGCGCTAAAAGCCGCTGACGCCTGCGCTGCTCAACACTGCCGCTGCTAGCGGCGCGAGGATCAACGCTGGTAGAAAATTCGCCACACGCACGCGCTTCAGCTCCAGCAGCGAGAAGCCGATGCCGAGGATGAGCACAGCGCCCGTTGCCGAGAGCACTGCCAACATCGGAGAAGTGAAGGCATTTTGCAGCACGCCTGCCAAAAGCGAAAGCCCTCCTTGCAGCACCAAAATCGTAAGCACGCTGAACCCCACGCCGATCCCCAACGAAGCTGCGAACGCGAGCGAGGCAAATCCGTCCAGCACGCTTTTGATCGCCAGCAGCGAGTAGTCGCCGGTCAAGCCATCGCGGATCGAGCCGAGGATGGTCATCGGTCCGACGCAAAACACAATGCTGGCGGCGACAAAGCCGCGCACGAAACGCGCCGTTTGCTCTGCCGAGCTGCTGCGCGCGAAGCGCGCCTCCAGCCAAGCGCCTGCGCGGTTCAGCGCGCCATCGAGATCAAGCGCCTCGCCAACGATCCCGCCGAAGAGCATCGAGAGCAGCACTACGATGAACTTCACGGGCACGTTGGCTTGGTTGCTCATCGCGTCCACAAGGCTGAGGATTGCATAGCCCAACGTGCTCAAGCCCAAGCCATCCAGCACGGTTTGGCGCCAGCGCTCGGGCAGGCGGTTGCCAAATGCCGCGCCGAGGCTCGTGCCGAGCAGCACTGTCGCCACGTTAAGCAACGTGCCGGTCATGACTCCTCGTCGGCGAGGATGTGAAGCTTGAGCTCTGCCTCGTCGAGCTGGCGCGCGCACCATTCGGCAAGTCGCCGACCGCGCGCGTAAAGCGTGAGCGTGTCCTCTAGCGAAAGATCGCCGCGCTCCAACTGAGCGACGATGGACTCTAGCTCAAGCAGTGCTGCCTCGAACGAGGGCGGCGGCGTAAACGACGATTGCTCGCTCATTGCACACAACTGCGCCGCGCAGAGTTTGGCAAGGAGCGCGGCATGGCGCTGCTAGAGGATACCAAAGTCCTTGGCGATCAGCCGAGCGGTCATTTTGGCGCTCATCATCACACTCGGCATTCCTCCGCCGGGCTGGTAGCTCGCACCGACGAGATACAAGCGCTCGATGTCCTCGCTGCGGTTATGCGGGCGGAAATACGCCGTCTGCATGAGGCGCGGCTCAGGACCAAAAGCGTTGCCCGCATAGCTGTTCAGCGCGCGCTCAAAGTAGTCTGGCGAGATGAAGCTCTTGTGCACAAGGCGCTGGCACAAGCCAGGGATATAGCCGCGCTCATCGAGGAATTGCAGTGCGCGGTCAGCAAGCTCGGGACCAACTTTCTTCCAGTCGATCTTCGCGCCCTCGCCAGTCTTGTTGGGCACGGGGATCAGTGTGTATGCGGCATGATGTCCGGGCGGCGCCAAGCTTGGGTCGGTAAGCGTAGGCACATGCAGATAGTGCGAGAAGTCCTGCGAGAGCACCTTGCGGTCGAAGATGTCGCGCAGCAGCTCTTCGTAGCGCGGCCCAAGGATGATGTTGTGGTGGCGCAGGTCGAGCTTGAGACCATCGGCGCGGAAGCCAAAGTACACTACCAGCAGCGACATGGACTGCTTCATGCGCCTGATGCGCGCATCAGTGTTAAACAGGCGGCAGCGCGGGTCGATCAAGTTCATGTAGGTGGTGCTGTAGTCACCGTTCGAGGCGACCAGATCAGCCATCAGCGTCTCGCCGCTGGCGAGCTGCACACCGCGCGCGATCTTGCGCCCAAAGCGCGAAGGTTCGCCGCCCTTCGGGTCGGTCACTAGGATGCGCGTGACCTCGCTGTTGTAGCGGATGGTGCCACCAAGCTCCTCGAACTTTTTCACCAAGGCGTTGACCAGCGCGCCAGTGCCGCCCATGGCAAAGTGCACGCCCCACGTCTTTTCGACGAAGTGGATCATGGCGTAGATGGCAGGCACTGCCAGAGGATTGCCGCCGATCAACAGCGGCTCGAAGCTGAACACGCGGCGCAGCTTGTCGCTCTTGAAGTACTTGCTAGTGAATGAGAACAAGGTGCGCACAGCGTCTAGCTTCAGCAGCTCCGGCATCACAGCGAGCATCTGCGGCAAGTGCTCAAAGTGCGTGTAGCCCAAGCCCATGAAGCCGCGCTCGAAGATCGCCTTCGCGTCAGCATGGAAGCGCTCGTAGCCTTCGAGATCCGCTGGCTCAATCGCTTTGATCTGCTCACGCGTGTGCACAGGATCGCCGTCGTAATCGAAGTACGTGCCGTCGTCGAAGTAGATGCGGTAAAACGGGTTGAGCGGCACAATGGTGACGTAGCGCGAGGTGTTGGGTCCGCCGCTGATGCCGCTAGTGATGCGCTCGCCGCGACGCACGTGCTCGGGGAAATCGGGATCGGTAAGGTGGTGCTGACCGCGTTCCAAAGAGAACAGCTCTTCGATGAAGTGCGGCACAGTGATCACTGTGGGTCCCATGTCGAACGTGAAGCCGTCCACCTTCTTCACGAGCGCGCGCCCGCCGGGACCGCTGAGCTTCTCAACGATGGTGGTCTCGAATCCGAGGCTTTGCAGGCGGATGCCCAACGAAAGCCCGCCTATACCCGAGCCGATGATGATCGCCTTCATGGCCATGTTGGACGATACTGCAGCTTTGTGAACAAACGCGCAAGCTGAAATCACTTTCAGGCGCGCAGTGCTGCTCAACTCGAAGCGCGACGCGCCGAGCAGCTCGTTCTCGGCGCGTCGCATTGCGAGGCATGCGAAGCAAGGGACGCTGGTTCAGCGCAACACCAGCTCGCCGTTCTCCACGTCCACGCGCACTGTGTCGCCTTCGCGGTAGCGCCCCTCGAGGATCGCTAGCGAGAGCGGGTCTTGCAGCGCGTGTTGGATGGCGCGCTTGAGTGGTCGCGCGCCAAACGCAGGGTCGTAGCCGATCGTCGCCAAATGGCGCTTTGCGGCTTCGCTCACCTCTAGCCCGATCTTGCGATCAGCGAGCAGCTTGCGCAGCCGCTCGAGCTGGATGTCCACGATCTGCAAGATGTGCTGTTCGGTGAGTGGGTGGAACACCACGATCTCATCAATGCGGTTGAGAAACTCCGGACGGAAGAAGCGCTGCAAACGGCGCACGATCTCATCGCGCGTCATGCGCTCGAGGTCTTCGCCCGCTAGCAGGTTGCTGGTCATGATGACAACCGTGTTGCGGAAGTCCACCGTGCGCCCTTGACCATCGGTCAGGCGCCCGTCGTCGAGCAATTGCAGGAGCACGTTGAACACCTCGGGATGTGCTTTCTCCACCTCATCGAACAACACCACGGAGTACGGGCGACGGCGCACAGCTTCCGTGAGCTGCCCGCCCTCCTCATAGCCCACGTAGCCAGGCGGCGCGCCGATCAAGCGGCTGACGGTGTGCTTCTCCTGATACTCGCTCATGTCAATGCGCACCATCGCGCGCTCGTCGTCGAAGAGAAACTCCGCCAGCGCCTTCGCTGTCTCCGTTTTGCCGACGCCCGTTGGACCGAGGAAGAGGAATGAGCCGATGGGGCGATTCGGGTCTTGCAAGCCGGCGCGCGCGCGGCGCACGGCGTTGCTGATCACGCGCAGGGCATCGTCTTGACCCACCACGCGCTTGCGCAGCCGCTCTTCCATCTTCACCAGCTTCTGCACCTCACCCTCGAGCAAGCGCGTGACTGGGATGCCCGTCCAGCGTGAGACAACAGCAGCCACTTCGTCAGGCCCGACCTCTTCACGCAGCAGCGGGTTGCCCTTCTGCAACTCAGCGAGGCGCGCCTGTGCTTGCTTCAGCTTCGCCTCCAGATCGCGCAGCCGCCCATAGCGTAGCTCTGCGGCGCGCGCGAGGTCGGTCTCGCGCTCAGCTTGCTCAATCTGAATGTTGGTCTGCTCAATCTGCTCGCGGAGGCGACGCACCTCCTGAATGGCGGCTTTCTCTTGCTCCCATTGCGCGCGCAGCGCGTTGCTTTTCTCTTTCTCACTTGCCAGCTCCGCTTCGAGCTTTGCAAGGCGCTCCTTGCTTGCTTCGTCGGTCTCCTTCTTCAACGCCTCACGTTCGATCTCCAACTGCAAGATACGGCGGTCGATCTCGTCTAGCGCGGTCGGCTTGGAGTCAATCTCCATTTTGACGCGGCTGGCAGCTTCGTCAATGAGGTCAATCGCCTTGTCGGGCAACTGGCGATCGGTGATGTAGCGATCGCTGAGCGTGGCTGCAGCGATCACCGCTGCGTCTTGGATGCGCACACCATGATGCACTTCGTAGCGCTCTTTCAAGCCACGCAAAATGCTGATGGTGTCTTCGACGCTTGGCTCATCTACAAAGACAGGTTGGAAACGCCGCTCAAGCGCAGCATCTTTCTCAATGTACTTGCGGTATTCGTCGAGCGTGGTAGCGCCGATGCAATGCAACTCGCCGCGGGCGAGCATGGGCTTGAGCAAGTTTCCTGCATCCATCGCGCCCTCGGCGCGCCCGGCGCCGACAACAGTGTGCAGCTCGTCAATGAACATGATGATCTTGCCGTTAGACGCTGCGACCTCGCGCAACACCGCTTTCAGCCGCTCTTCAAACTCGCCGCGGTACTTTGCGCCAGCGATGAGGGCACCCATGTCTAAGGCGATGATGCGCTTGTCCTTCAGGCCTTCGGGCACATCGCCGCGGACGATGCGCTGCGCCAAGCCCTCGACGATAGCGGTCTTACCCACGCCTGGCTCACCGATGAGCACGGGGTTGTTTTTGGTGCGACGGCTGAGGATTTGGATCACACGGCGGATCTCCTCATCGCGCCCGATCACGGGGTCGAGCTTGCCCTGCCGAGCAAGCTGCGTGAGGTCGCGGCCGTATTTCTCCAGCGCCTGATAGGTCGCTTCGGGATTTTGCGAGGTGATGCGCTGGTGTCCGCGCACCTGCACCAAGGCGCGCAACACGCTGTCGCGCGTGATGCCGTTGGCGTTCAAAATTTGCGTGGCTGCTGGCGTTCGGCCACTGCGGAAAGTGCTGGGATCGGCAAGCGCGAGGAGGAGGTGCTCCGTGCTCACGAAGTCATCGCGCATTTGCGCAGCTTCGCTCTCAGCGCGCTCAGCAAGAGCGCTAACCTCGCGCGAGAGGCGCACCTCGCCCACATCGCCGCTCACCTTCGGCTTGTTGCGAATTTCGCGCAGGGTGAGATCAGCGATGCGCGCAGGATTAGCACCTGCCGCCTGAAGCACAGGCGGCACAATGCCTCCCTCCTGCTGCACCAGCGCGAGCAGCACGTGCTCTGGTTCGATCAGTTGCTGGCCATATTCCTGCGCCAAGGATTGCGATGCCAGCAACGCCTCTTGCGCTTTCTCCGTATACTTGTTGAGGTTCATGTCATGCCTCCAGGAACGCTGTTGGTGATGATAGAAGGCGACCTCTGAGGGACGTTGGCAGTGCGTTAGCGTTGCATCGCCAAGCAGCTAGCAGTGCTCTCGCGATGCGGGTCGACGGTCTTGCTGGGAAAGCAGCGAGAGTGCTGCGCTCTGGGGGGAAGCAGGTGCTTTGGGCGTGTCTTTAACATGCTTCAGTGAGGTGGAGCTGAAATGCGACAGAAGCCGCAAACGTTAATCGTTTCCGTGCTTGGCTTGTTTGCCTCCATTGCTCTCGCAGCTCACACTGTGCTTGGGCAGGTTGAACCGACGGGGGGACAGCAGTTGCAACCACGCGCCTACTTCCCCCTCGTTCGGAAGTCGCCGCCCGTGCTTAACGTCGTCGTTGGGTATGAGGTCTCGCAGGGCATTCAGCGTCCCAACAACGGCGTGCCGCTGGTGAGCAATCGCCCGACCATCGTGCGCGTGACGCTGACCAGCACTGTCGCCCACACCAACGTCTCAGCCTGGCTGCATGCTTTCGTGGGCAATATCGAATTGCCCGGCTCGCCGATCCCCGCGCTCAACAACCCACGCACGCTCAAGGCCATGGCGAACCGCGAATGGATCACTGACACGTTCAACTTCCGCCCTCCGACGTCTTGGCTGAATGGCAGCGTCACCTTCCGAGTGCGCGCGAGCAACGGCGCGGACTATTGGGCGCAGAGCCAAGCGCAGACGTTCACCTTCTCACCAGTGCCGCCGCTGCATGTCACCGTTGTGCCGATTCACTACACATGTACTTCTGGCGGCAGCGGGACAAACGTGCCTGCATCACCCTACGACTACCTAGTGAACAACTTCACCCGCAAGGTGTATCCCGTGCCGACAGTAACGCTGCAGGTGCGCTCGCCCGTCGCGTACAGTGGCCCGTGCAGCAGCGGAGTGCCCAATCCGACATTTGGAGATTGGATCGACATGCTCGATGCTGTCACTGCTGCGTGGCAGGCTGATGGCTCGCCAGTGCGCTACTACTACGGCTTGCTCAACGTCTACTGCCTCAGCGGCTGCATCGCCGGAATGGCGTGGCTAGGTGGCTACCGTGCTGCTGTTGGGTTCACAGGGTTCGGACCACAGCATGAGGAGGCAAGCGAAACGCACGCCCACGAAGTTGCTCACAACCACGAGGTCAAGCACACGCCTGGTTGCGGAGCATCTAACCCATACCCAGACTACCCCTACCTTGACGCTAGCAGCAGGGCACGCATCGGCAACGCAGCTTTCCCCAACTTCGGGCTGGATGTGTTCAGCAACATCCCGACCGTGTACCCTTACTACGCCAACGTCTTCGACTACATGAGCTATTGCTCGCCTGTTTGGACTTCCGATTTCGTCTACAACGCCATCCGCAACTACGCGCTGATTTACAACAACGCCGCCGATATGCTGGAAGCCACTGAGGCTGCGCCGCGCTTCCTCGTGAGCGGGCAGCTGGCGGAGGACAATGCGCAGCTCGATCCGCTGTTCGTGCTTGAAGCAGCAACGAACCCAACAGCGCAACAGATGGCGTTCGACAACCCAGCCGGCGTGGTTGAGCTGGACTTGTTGGATGAGCAGGGCAGCGTGCTTGCCACACATCTCATCCCGCTGCGCAAGCTGAGCCGACCCAGCCCTGAAGGACGCACGCTGCTAGCGTTCAACACTACTGTGCCCTTCGCGGAAGGCGTGCGCGCAGCGCGCCTGCGCCAGGGTGAGCGCGTGCTCGCTGAGCGCGTCGGCGGCAAACACCCGCCGCGCTTGCTCTCCAGCGTGCAGCGCCTCGAAGCCGCAAGCGGCGAGCAGGTGTTTGCATGGGGTGCAGACCATCCCAATCCACAAGCGCTGCGCTACCTCGTGCGCGTCTCCGCTGATGGCGGGCAGACTTGGCGCTTCCTCACCCTCACCGATGCGCCGCGCATCACGCTTGATCCCAACGCTGCGCCAGAGCTATTCCGCAACGGCGCGCCTTGGCTCGAAGTGCAGGCAAGCGACGGCGTGCGCGTTGCCACGCGGCGCTTCGCGCCTGCTGGCAGCGAGCGGCTGATCGCCACAGAGGGCGAGTGAACGCATCCCCGCGGCGCATTCGGCGATAATCGCGCAGCAACGTGGACGACGCCGTTCTCGTCAGCGCGGTGCGCACACCGATCGGCAAAGCGCGGCGCGGCAGCTTACGCACTGTGCGTCCTGACGCGCTCGCCGCTGTGGTGATCCGCGAGGCTGTGCGTCGTGTGCCTAGTCTTGAGCCAGCGCACGTGGACGATGTGATCCTCGGCTGCGCTATGCCCGAGGCAGAGCAAGGCATGAACGTGGCGCGCATCGCTGCGCTGCGCGCAGGCTTGCCCCACACCGTGGCTGCGCACACAGTCAACCGCTTTTGTGCCTCAGGGCTGCAAGCTATCGCCACCGCAGCGTTCCAAATCATGAGCGGTCAAGCTGAGGTGATCGTGGCAGGCGGCGTGGAGAGCATGAGCTTGGTGAGCATGAGCGGTCACTTCTACGCGCCCAGCCCTGCGCTGGTCGAGGCAACCCCTGAGCTTTACATGCCGATGGGCTTGACGGCTGAGGAAGTGGCACGGCGGTACGGGATTTCGCGCGCCGATCAAGACGCCTTTGCCCTGCGCTCACACCAGAACGCGGCCGCAGCGATTGACGCAGGCTTGTTTTGCGAGGAAATTGTGCCCGTTGAGGTGAAATACAACGAGGTCGAAGGCGAGCGCGTGGTCACGCGGCAGTTTGTCTTCGACGCTGACGAAGGCGTGCGTCGCGATACCTCGTTGGAGGCGCTCGCAAAGCTTAAGCCTGTCTTCCACGCGCAAGGCACAGTGACCGCCGGCAACGCATCGCAGACGAGCGATGGCGCAGCAGCAGTGGTAATCATGCGCGGCTCGGCTGCGCGCGCCATGGGGCTGAAGCCGCTCGCGCGCTTCGTGAGCTTTGCTGTAGGTGGCGTGCCGCCAGAGGTGATGGGCATCGGTCCGACTGTCGCTGTGCCTAAAGCGTTGCGCCTAGCGGGGCTCTCGCTCGACCAAATGGACTTGATCGAACTCAACGAGGCATTCGCGGCACAAGCGCTCGCGGTGATCCGCGCGTTGGAGATGGACATGGCGCGGGTGAATGTTCACGGCGGCGCGATCGCGCTTGGGCATCCTCTGGGCTGCACAGGCACGCGCCTAGTGGTGACGCTGCTCCACGCCCTGCGCCGACGCGGCGGGCGATACGGCTTGGTCACGATGTGCATCGGCGGCGGCATGGGCGCTGCTGGCGTGTTCGAGGTGCTAGCCTCATGATCGAACATCGCAGCGACGGTACATGCGCGCTTTATCTGCGGCAGCCGCCCGCTTCGCTCACTGAGCTGTGCGTGGTGCTCGAGGTGGGACTTAGCGCGCTGAGCGCGCCAAGTGTGCAGGCGCTGCTGATCGTCACCGAAAGCGCTGTGCTCACCCTCGACGCCGACCAGCCTTGGCGCCAACGCTGGATGGCCGAACGCAGCGAACACGTGCTGCACGAGAGCATGCGCTGGCAACGCACCTTGCGCGACCTGCGCGCCGTGGGCAAGCCGGTGGTCTTTGTGTTGCAACCAACAGGACAGGCAGTGCCTCGCGTGTGTGGGCTGGACGCAGAGCTGGCGCTGGCGTGCACAGCGCGGGTGGTTCCGCGCGCTTCACAGTGGGGGCTCTCGCATCTGCCGCAAGGGTTGCTGCCCTTCGGCGGGGCATGCGCAGCGCTGGTGCGTCGCGCGCTCACGCCGCACATGCTCAGCGACGAAGCGGATCCGCTCGCCTACCTGCAACCGCTTTTCGTCACGCTCATCAAGGGCGAGTGCCTCGAGGCACCAGAAGCTCAGCGGTGGGGCTGGCTCTCGGCGAGCGATTTGCTCCTCCCGCCAAACAAGGTCGCCTTCGCGCTCACGCTTGCGGCGCGCCTCGGGCTGCTGATCGCGGAGAGTGGCGCGTTCACCGAGAACCCTGCATCGCCACTTTACGCGGCAGGACAGCGCGCTCGAGCGGTACTCACTCTGTGGCTGCACGTGCAACGCTGGGGGGCGCACTTAGATGATGCAGCATGGCACCGCGCTCAGCGCCTAGCGCACGTGCTTTGTGGCGGCGACCTTGCATTGCCGCAATGGGTGAGCGAAGATTACTTATTGGCGCTCGAGCGTGAGGCGTTCGCTGCAGCATGGCGTGAGCTTTCCTCGTGAGCTGCAAACGCAGCTCGAGTCCACCCGCGAAGCAAATGCCACCACAGGTTCCACGTGGCTGCGACCTCGCGCAGTTGATACCACGGCATAGCGCGATAGACGCGCCGATCGGCGACATAGCCCACAGCATCAATCCCAAGCGCGGCGCATGTAAACAAGGCGCGATCGAGGTGAAACGCCTGCGTGACGAGCACCGCGTCGTTCACGCCGAAGTGCTCACGCGCGCGCCGACACGTTTCGCGTGTGTTCAAGCCAAGTGGGTCAACCTGCAGCGCCGAAGCGGGCACGCCCAGCCGCAACGCCAGGCGACGCATTGCCTCTGGCTCATCGTTCGTGGGGAAGCGACCGTCGCCACTCAGCAGGAGCGCGCCGACGCGCCCATCGTGGTAAAGCTCAGCGGCAGCGCTCACGCGGTCATAGAGCACAGCGCTGGGGTATCCGTTGCGCGCACCTGCGCCGAACACGATCGCCACCGACCGAGGCGGCACATGGTCGCGCGCGCTGAACACGCGCCCTTGTGCCCACAACGCCGTCAACAGACGTGGCGCGAGAGCTAGGCTTGCCACAACGAGCAAAGCGCCAAGCATGCGACGCATGATGCTCGCTTATTCTCCGCGCCGCGCACGAGCAGCGGTGGTGCGCTTTCGCGCTTGTTTAAGCTGTGTCGGCGTGAACGCCTCAGGCAGCAGGGCACCAACAGTGGTGATCTCGTAGCGATGCGCCGCGTCAGCGATGATCACCCATGTGTCCAGCCCGAACTCCGCCATGAACTGGCGACATGCGCCACACGGCGCGCCACCGTTGTCGGTCACAACGGCGATGGCGACAAACGCGCGCTCGCCCTCGCTGACCGCCTTCACGTATGCTGTGCGCTCACTGCAGATGGCTAGCCCATACGAAGCGTTTTCAACATTGACGCCGCTATACACCTTGCCCGATGCCGCTAGTAGCGCTGCGCCAACGCGATAGCGCGAGTAGGGCGCATGCGAGAACACACGCGCGCGATCGGCGACCTCGATAAGCACGCGAATCACATCCTCGGGGAGGGCAAGTGTGCGTTCGGAGGTCGATGCCATGGCTTGCAGCTTGAACTTGCCTTTAAGGCGACGAGGACTCCTGAAGCATGATGCCCTCAGCATGAGCTGCGAAGCGAGTCGCCCTGCCGAGCAAGCGATTGGTGGTCGCAGTGAAGGTAACCCTCTCGCCAGGCGCAATAGGCGGTAGATCGGTGACCAGCGCCTCCGCAACGCCGACGAGCTGCATGTGGTCATCGTAAAGCCCAACGGTTACGAAGACCTCGTTCGCGTTTTGCTCGCCACTGTTGCGAATTTCGCCTTCAATGCGCGCCCCGCTGCGCACAGGGTTCACCGCGCGGATGTCAACGTTGAAGGCGTAGTAGCGCACCTCGTGCACTTCAGCGTCGTTGAGATATGGCGCATCAGCGCACACAGCGACCCTAACGAGATCGCGATTAGTGATTCGCGTCTTCCTCAACATGACGCGGAATGGCACGATGCGGCGGAGCGGCAAGCTGGTAGAGAGCAACGCGCGCTCCACATGTTGATGGGCTTGCGCATCCGCCTGTGCGACGATGACCGCACTCGCGTAGTCAGCGACTGGGGCAACGGTATTGCGCACCTCACCGATCAGCCACCACTGCCCGAGCGCGTCGGCGTAGAGGCGGGCTTGTGTGAGCGCGAACGCAAGCTGACCTGCGCACATCCTTCTATCCACTACTGGCTCATACACGGGCAACTGCAGCTCGAGAGGACTGCACGCGACGATCAAGCTTAAGGCCGCGATCCCCAACAACGCAGTGCGACCGTTTCGCGCGCTCATTTGCCCAGTGCTTGATCATAGCCATAAGGCGCGCTGTCGGCGATGAGCGAGCGCCGCATTCCCGCAAACGAACGCCCAGTGCCTGCATGCACATGACTAGGTCCAGGCACTAAGCTGCTTCGCTTCTATCAAGGCACTCAGGGCGCGGCGTGCTTCGAATTCGAGGAATGGGCTCATGCTTTCAGCTTCTGGGTGTATCCTTTTCCCATGGTGTTCAATTCCGTTGCGGACGTTGTGGAAGGGTTGCTGCGGCAGAAGTATATCGCCTCAGACGAAATCGCCACGGTGGTGTTTCTCGCAGAGCGTCTAGGCAAGCCGATCCTCGCTGAAGGACCTGCAGGCGTGGGCAAGACTGAGTTGGCGAAGGCGTGGGCAGCTGCCACAGGCCGAGAGCTGATTCGCTTGCAGTGCTATGAGGGGTTGGATGAATCGAAGGCGCTTTACGAGTGGGAGTACTCCAAGCAGATGCTCTACACGCAGTTGCTGCGCGACAAGCTCAACCAGATCATGGGCGAGGCACGCACACTGAGCGAAGCCGCTGACGCGCTGGCGAAAGAGGAAAACGTGTTTTTCTCGCGCCGCTTCTTGTTGCCGCGCCCGCTGCTGCGCGCCATCATGAGCGACCATCCCGTGGTGCTGCTCATCGACGAGATCGACCGCGCCGATGCGGAGTTTGAAGCGTTCCTGCTGGAGATCCTCAGCGACTTCCAGGTGAGCGTGCCCGAGCTGGGCACAATCAAAGCCGTGCATCAGCCCATGGTGGTGCTCACCAGCAACAACACGCGCGAGCTGAGCGAAGCGCTAAAACGCCGCGCGCTGTACCTCTTCGTGGATTACCCGTCTTTCGAGAGCGAGCTGCGCATCGTGCGCATGCGCGTGCCGGAGCTGGCGCCAGAAGTTGCACGACAGTGCGTGGAGATCGTGCAAAAGCTGCGCGAGATAGACTTAAAGAAAGCACCTAGCGTCGCCGAGACCGTGGACTGGGCGAAGGCGCTGGTGGCGATCAACGCGAAACATCTCGACGAGAAGACGCTCAACGACACCCTCACCGTCATCCTCAAGCACGAAAGCGACATCCTGCGCGCGCGCCGCGCGCTGATGGGCGGTCGCCGCGGTCCAGAGGTGGGCATCCGCTAGGCGCAGGGACAACAGGAGGGTGAGCGTATGGACGAGCGGATCATCGAATTTGTCACTGCGTTGCGCAGCGCTGGCGTGCGCATCTCGCTGGCGGAGAGCGCCGACGCACTGCGCGCCGTGTGCGCTGTCGGCGTGCTCGATCGCGAGCGTTTCAAGACCGCGCTCAAAGCCACATTGGTCAAAGAGCCTGCCGACGTGCCGATCTTCGAGCGCTACTTCCCGCTTTACTTCGGGCATGAGGGACCGCCGCTGCAGCCGCCGCAAGGGTTGACGCGCGAGCAGCAGGCACAGCTCCAGCGCGCCATCGAACAACTGCGCCAGCAGCTCCGCGACCTAATGCGCATGTTGGCGTTGGGCGAGGCGCCCACGCGCGACCAGATCGAGCGCGCGCTGCAACGCGCCGGTCTCGATCGCGGCATGCGCGGCAACCCGCATGCACAACGTTGGCTGTTGGAGCGCCTGCTGCGCCAAATGGGTCTAACGCCCGAACAGGTGCAAGAGGCGATCGAGGCGCTGATGAAGCAGCTTCAACAAGAGGGCATGTCGCGCGAGGGACGCGAGCAGGTGCGCGAGACGGTGATGAGCAATGCGGAATCCTTACGCGAGCAGCTCGCGCGCCAAGTCGGGCAATCCTTGCTCAACCAGACTCAGCAACACCCTCGCCGCCAGCGGATAGACGAGCTGATGAATCGCCCGCTGTCTTCGCTCAGCGAGGCAGAAGCGGAGGAGCTGCGCAACCACGTGCGCCGACTGGTAGCGCGTTTGCGCTCACGCGCTGCGCTACGCCTTCGCCGTGGCAAACGCGGGCACTTCGACGCCAAAGGCACCATTCGACACAACCTGCGTTACATGGGCGTGCCACTTGAGCTTAAGCTGAAGCGCCGCCACCTCAAACCGAAGGTCGCAATGATTGTGGACGTGAGCACATCTATGCGCCCAGTGGCTGAGTTCATGCTGCGCATGATGTATGAGATGCAGGACCAGGTCAGCAAAGCGCGCTCGTTCGCCTTCATCAGCGACATGCATGAAGTGAGCATGATCTTTGCCGAGCATCGCCCTCAAGAAGCCGTGGAGCGCGTCCTGCGCGCGCTCCCGCCCGGGCACTACAACACCGACCTCGGCAACAGCCTCGAGACGTTCTGCAGACAATTCATCGACGCAGTCGATCACCGCACCACCCTGATCTTCGTCGGCGATGGGCGCAACAACTTCAACGATCCGCGCCTCGACCTCATGCAGATGCTCAGGATGCGCGCGCGTCGCGTGCTGTGGTTCAATCCAGAGCCGCCCCATCAGTGGGGCACTGGCGACAGCGACATGCTCGCCTACGTGCCGTTCTGCGACGCCGTACATCAAGTGGCGACGCTCAAGCAGCTTGCAGACGCGATTGACCACTTGTTTCAATACCGCTGACGCCTCATGAACCAGCCCTCGACCTCAACGCGACCGCTCAACCTCCGCCCGGCGCTGCGCGTCGGCCTGATCGGCGGCAGCGTTTTGGGGCTGGCTACTTTCGCCCAGCAGGCTGCAACTTCAGCCGAGATGCAGCTCTTGGGATTAGTGATCATGGCGCTCGGCCCTTCGGTGGTGGGCTATTACGCTACGCGACAAAGCGCCGTTCGCCAGCGCAACGCCGCGCTTAGCGCCGGCGGCTTGGGCGGACTCGTGGCAGGGTTGTTCATGGCGCTGGCGTTCATCGCCGCTGCCATCATGCTCGCGCTCGATCCTGCCGAGCAACAGGCGTTGGTCGAACTGGCGCAGCAGCAGCTCTCCGAGTTGCAGCGCGCTCAGCTTCAGGCAGCCGGCGTTGATATGCGCGCGCTGGTGCAGCTCTCGCTTGGGTTGACCATCGCATGCTGTGGCGTCGGCTTGCCGCTGCTGGGGCTGCTCACAGGCGCAATCGGCGGGCTGATTGCTTTGCCTGCAAATCAGAAGGCTCCACTTCGCAAACGATGAGACATCAACCTTCGCCCAGCGAACGAGCAGCGCGACGTGCTGCGCGCTTGCGCGGTTTATTCGTTAGCGTCATTAGTCTCGGCATCGGCTTATTGATGCTGCTCATGGCAGAATCGTTCCTCGCCATGCATTGCTTAATCGCTGCTGCAGTGGCGCTCTCAGGCGGGATTGCGGCTGGGCGCGCAGCGCTGCCGCTTCACTCTGGATCGGCGCGCAGCGCTGGCGCAATTGGGGGCGTATACGCAACGCTCGGCTACGCCTTGCCGTTCATGGTGCACAACTTCTTGCGCTGGGCAAACACCAACGAGGAAACTGTGGCGCTGCGCATGGCGCAAATGACGCCTCAAGAGATCGCGCAAGCCCAGCAATGGAACATCACCATCGGCGTGGATTACTTCCGCGGTCAGGACATCGCTTACCTGTTCGGATACTTGCTCTTTGCGCTGCTGTTCGGTTGGGCGCTGGGCGTGATCGGCGGCGCGTTAGCGCAGCGGCAGATGCAAGCGCGTTAACGCTGCGCGATGCGCGGCGCACCTTCCCCGTAAAGCGCGTGATACATCGCGTAATTTGCGCTGACCGTGCGGATATACAGCCGTGTTTCATCGAAGGTGATGTTCAAGAAGAACAAGTCTGGGTCGCCTGCGCTCGCTGCGCGCCAACGCAGACTGTTGCCTGGTCCGCCGTTGTACGCTGCGAGCGCCGCGTAGAGGTCGCCGCCGAAGAAGTCGCGCTGCTTTGCGAGGTAGTGCGTGCCAAAGCGAATGCTGACGAAGGGCTTTTGCAGATCCGCAGTGGTGTAGTCTGGCGGCCAGCTCAGCTCGCTGTGGATTTCGCGCCCAGTTGAGGGGATCACCTGCATCAGCCCGCTCGCAGCCGCTGATGAAAGCGCGAACGGCTCAAATAAACTCTCTTGACGGATGAGGGCGAAGACCAGCAGCGGATCGAGCGCTCGCGCGTTCGCCTCCCGCACCACGAGATCGGCGTAGTAGGTGGGGTAAATCAGGCGAGCGATGAAGCGCGGCACCGCTAGCGGGTGCTGCGCTGGTGAAAGTCGCACTAGTGCGTCCGCAGCAAGGATCGAAGCGCGATATGCGCCCAGCTCGCGGAAGTACAGCGCAAGTTGATACTGCGCGAGCGCATCGCGCGCGAACGCCTGACGCACGCCCTCGAACTCAAGGCGCGCCTCATGCCACAGCCCCAACCGCCACAGCGCACTGCCGCGTACTAAGCGCGCGTCCGCGGCGAGATCGTCGCGCAGCGTGCGCACGTCCGCATTATCAGGCAAGCGCAACCACTCGCGCAACCATGCTTCTGCTTCTGCCTGCTCTGCGGCTTCGTCGAAGACAGGCAGAGTGGGCACAAGAGAATAGGAAAGCGGCGCGCGCGTGGGATCGCTGAGCAGCTCAGCAGCGCGAGCAGCTTCGTAGGTGGCAGGCGCGCGAGCGATCAACGCCTGCAGCGTGAGCGTAGCAGTGGTCGTCCGCCCGGCAGCGAGGTGCACCTTGCCCAGCCATAGCTGGGCGAGCAGCGATTGGGGGCGTTCCGCGTGCTGCGCAATGAGGCGCTCGGCAAACGTCACGACGTCGTCGAAACGCTGCAGGCGGTAACTCCACGCGGCAGCGCGCATCAGCGCCTCCGCCGCTTCATCTCCGCTGCCTACTTCGCCGATGCGCGCGTAGAGTTGCACCGCCTCGTCCAGCAGTCCAAGTTGGCGCGCTAGCGCCTGCGCAGCCTCAAGCGCGGCTTGGAGCACTGCTGCATCTGCGGTTAGCTCGTCAGCGAGTTGGCGGGCTGTCTCGCGCGCGGCTTGCGGGTTTGGGATGTTCGCGAGGGCTTTGACGCGCTCGGCAAGCGCAACCACACGGTCACGCTGACGCAGCGGGTTGCTCAGCACGGTTTGGTCGAGGTTGCGCAGCGCGTCAGCAGGGCTGCCGAGGCGCAAGTAATTCAAGGCTGCCCAGTAACGCACTGCGTTTGCGCGCTCGGGGTAAAGCGCAATGGCACGGCGGAAAGCGTCGCGCGCGGCAACGTGCAAGCCGTTGTGATACGCCACGATGCCGCGCTGCAGCTCGTCCACGGGTTGCCCAGCCTCGAGCAGCGTCTGGAGGGCAGCGAGTGCCTGCGCAGTGCGCGGGTAGCGGTCGATGAGATCGCGCATGTGCGCAAAGGCAGCATCGGTTTGACCTGCGAGCCGCAGCACCTGCGCAAGCTCCCACTGGACGCGCGCGCGGTAACTCGGAATCTGGGCGCGCGCGAGAATGTGCTCGTACTCAGCAGCCGCGCCAGTGAAATCGCCGCTGAGCTGCAAAGCGAAGGCGAGCTTCTCGCGCCGTGCGAACTCCTCGGCAAGCGTGGGCGCTGCGTCGGCGCTGCGCTGCAGGAAGGCAACGGCATCTCGGGGCTGGTTAGCGTTGAGCAGCGCCTCACCGATCCAAAGGTTAAGCCATGGCGCGATCGCTGGCTCAAGCGCAAGCGCGGCAGAGTAGGCGCGCGTCGCCGCAGCGGAATCGCCGAGCGCCGCAAGCGCACGCCCGCGCAGCACGAGCGCATCTGCACGTAAAGAATCAGGCCACTGCTCTGCCTCCGCGAGCGCCTCATGCGCGGCGCGCGCGTTTCCATCGCGCAAGTGCCACTGGGCAAGCGCCAGCTGCGAAGCAGCGCGCGCCTCCTCCTCGGGCGTGAGAGCGAGCGCCTGCTGCATCAGCGCGATGGCTGTGTCGTAATCGCCGATGAACGCAGCCGATTGGGCGCGCTGACGCAGCACCGCTGGAGAGGGTGTCGGAGTGGGCGCGAGGGTAGGCGTCGCGGTTGGCGCAGCTGTGGGCGTAGGCGAGGCGGTCGGCGTCACCGTTGGAGAAGAAGCAGCGCAAGCCGTGAGCATCATCACCACGACCACGCTGAGCCACCGCGTGTGCGCGCGCATGGGCTAAGTGTAGCGGCTGCGCGCCCGGGCTTCTCTGATTGCAAGCAGCGTAGGCGCGCCATTCCCAGACGGCTCATCTTGAGGGAGGCGGTGGGTATAATCGCGCGCGTCCAAATGGCTGATCCGCTGTATTGGGATGACGCGTACCCGATCGCGCTGTTGCTCAATGCCCAACACCCCGAAGTGGAGGACCCAACGCGCGTGGCGCGCGATCAGTTGCACCATTGGGTGGTGGCGCTGGAGGGGTTTTGCGATGATCCCAATGCAGCCACAGTGGAGTTCCTAGAACAAATACAAGCTGAGTGGGTTGAGCTGAAACTGCATTCTTGAGTGAGCGGAGAGCGCGATGGCTGAGATGGTAAACCGACCCTTGCCGACCGATTTCCCGAATGACCCGCGCGTGCCCGAGGAGCTGCGCAACAACGTTTTCATCACCACGCTGGATAAGCTCTACAACTGGGGGCGCAAACGCAGTATGTGGCCGATGCTCTTCGGCTTAGCGTGCTGCGCGATCGAGATGATTGCCACAGCAGCCAGCCGACACGACCTCGCGCGCTTTGGCTGGGAGCTGATGCGCGCAAGCCCGCGCCAAGCAGACTTGATGATCGTCGCCGGCACGGTCACAAAGAAAATGGTGCCGCAGATTGTGCGGCTCTACAACCAAATGCCCGAGCCGCGCTACGTGATCGCCATGGGCGCCTGCGCCACGGCTGGCGGACCCTTCAAGGAGGGCTACAACGTGGTCTCCGGCATTGATAAGTTCATTCCCGTCGACGTGTATATCACGGGCTGCCCGCCGCGCCCCGAGGCGCTGCTGCACAGCTTCATCAAGCTCCAGCAGAAGATCGAGCAACAATCGCTGCGCACCGTGCCTTGGTATCGCCCCGGCGCGGATGATGTGATCCCCGTGCCCATGCTTGGACCAGACCTTGTTGACATGCGGCGCGCTGAGGAGATTCGCCAAAAGGCTGCCGCAGCTCAACAACCAATTGCCGCTCAGGAAGGATAAGCAAACATGGCAGAGGAAACGCCCCGCTCTGAAGCACAGGCCCCGAGCGCGCCTCCCAGCGCAGCTAAGCCCGCCCCTGCAGCCAAGCCCGCTGCTGCACCCAAGGCGGCCGGGCACGGTGCCGCAAAGGCAGTGCCACTCGCCACGCTCACGCCGGAGATGCAGCAACTCCAACAGCACTTCGGCGAGAACGTGATCGCGCCCGCGCCTTACGTTGGCGTGTTGCTGCAGGACAAATCGCGCTTGCCCGAAGTCGCTGCATACCTGCGCGATGAGCTAAAGTATGACAGCGTAACCAACCTCACTGCTGTGGACTATATCAAGGACGGTTACTTTGAGGTGGTGTATCACTTCCAGCGCAGCACGGGAGGCGAACCCCTCACGCTTAAGGTGCGTGTGCCGCGCCCGCAGGGTAATGACCTCAGCGAGCCAGTGCCCTCCATCACGTCAATCTACGCCGGCGCCGACTTTCAGGAGCGCGAGGTCTACGACATGTATGGCATTCCGTTCAGCGGTCACCCCGACCTGCGCCGCATTCTGCTGTGGGAAGGGTTCTATGGCTGGCCGCTGCGCAAGGACTGGCGCGAAGCCTACTATGAGGGCGACACTAAGCCGTTTGACTCGCGCTGGCCCGGTGGTCACCACCAACTCGCTGAGGAGCGCGTGCCTTGGGCGGACAACGTGAATTACCCACCAGGGTTCGATCCGCTCAACTTCCACGCCAACCCAGACGCCGGCTTGTATGACTCTATGGCGGAGGGCGTGCCCGGACTCAAGGTGGCGACGAAGAACGGACACAGCGAGAGCGAGACTACTGTGCTGGGCAACGGTCAAGCCCTCGCAGAAGACGAGGAGCTGCGCACAGACCAGATCATCGTCAACATGGGCCCGCAGCACCCATCCACCCACGGTGTGCTGCGCATGGTGGTCAAGCTCGATGGCGAGACAGTCACTGACCTCAAGCTAGTGCTCGGCTATCTGCATCGCAACCACGAGAAGATCGGCGAGCGCAACACGTGGCTGCACAACATCCCCTACACTGATCGCCTTGACTACATCGTGGGCATGGCGAATGAATGGGGCTACGTGCTCACCGTCGAGAAGATGATGGGCATTAAGCCCACCGAGCGCGCCGAGTATCTGCGCGTGCTCATGGCGGAGTTGACGCGCATCCAATCGCACTTTTGGGCGATCGGCTTCCTGCTCAACGACTTGGGCGCGTTCTACACGCCCGCGCTGTACTTCATCACCGAGCGCGATTTGATCCTCGACTTCTTCGAGTCGGTCACGGGCAGCCGCCTGATGTGCAACTACTTCCGCTTTGGCGGCGTCAGCCGCGACCTGACTGAAGCACAACTGGCGCAGGTAAAGGAGCTGGCATTTGAGCGCATCCCGCGAAAGATCGACGAGCTTGAGGAGTTGCTCACCGACAACGAAATCGTCAAGGCGCGCACCATTGGCGTCGGCTACCTGCCTGCCGATCGCAGCATCAACTACAGCCTGACTGGTCCTTGCCTGCGCGCTGCCGGCGTGCCCTACGACATCCGCCGCGCCGACCCCTACGGGATATACGATCGCTTCGACTTCGAGATTCCCGTGCTTTACGGCGCGGACGTGTATGACCGCTATCGCATCCGCGTGCTGGAGATGCGCGAGTCGCTCAAGATCGTGCAGCAATGCCTCCAGCAGATGGAGCAGACCAAGTGGGGTGACATTCAAGCTGGCAAGAAAGCCTACAACCACCGCGTGCCTGCCGGGCAAGCTTACGCGCGCGTCGAGACGCCAAAGGGCGAGCTGGGCTTCTATCTGGTCAGCGACGGCGGTCAGAACCCCTATCGCTACCATATTCGCTCCAGCTCGTTCATTAACCTCACATCGCTGAAGGAAATGGTGGTCGGGCACAAAGTCGCCGACGCTGTGGTGATCCTCGGTTCGCTCGATATCGTACTCGGCGAAGTCGATCGTTGAGTCTTGGAGGGAGAAGAGGAGATGGCTCTGCTAGGAACAGGAATCCTAAAGGGCTTGGGCGTGACGCTTCGGCACTTCATCAACACTTACGCCGAAGACCTGAAGTATCTGCTCAATAAAAGCGCTGCAGCGCAACCGCGTCCGCTGCGCCGCCAAAGCCCGAAGAACAAGGGCTTGGTGACGGTGGAATACCCGAAGGAACGCTTGCCGCTGCCAGAGAACTTCCGCTACGTGCCGTTCCTCGTTTTCGACACGGAGAAACAGGAGGAAAAGTGCACCTCGTGCGGCATTTGCGCCAAAGTGTGCCCGCCGCAGTGCATCTGGATCGTGCGCACGGAAGACCCAGTGACCAAGCGTCCCGTGCCGCAACCGAAGGAGTTCTACATTGACACCACGATCTGCATGAACTGCGGCTACTGCGCGGAGTTTTGCCCGTTCGACGCCATCAAGATGGATCACGACTACGAGCTGAGCTATTACCCCGAAGAGCAGCCGCACATGCGCCTCGTGTATGACAAGGCAAAGTTGCTCAAGCCTGACACGTACCACGCCTCGATTCATCCCTTGGACTGGCAGCGCGAGCTTGCCGATCGCGCTGCTGAGGAGGCAAAGAAGAAGGCTGCTGCCGAAGCGAAAGCAAAAGCCGAAGCAACGAAGCCGGCTGCACCTGCACAGCCACCGACAGGCACTGCGTAGCGTCGTTCAAGCCCCCGCTCAACGCGGGGGCTTTTTGAATCACCATGCCCTACACGCCCATTCTTGGCACGCTTGGCTATGTGCTCTCACCCGATGGGAAGCACGTGTTGATGATCCACCGCGTCGGCCGCGACGATGACCACGCCTTCGGCAAATACAACGGCTTGGGCGGCAAGCTCGAGCCGAGCGAAGACGTGGCAACATGCATGCGGCGCGAGATCCGCGAGGAAGCTGGCATTGAGGTGCAAGCAATGCGCCTGCGCGGCACGATCAGTTGGCCAGGCTTCGGCAAGCACGGAGAGGATTGGTTCGGCTTCGTATTTCTCATCACTGCTTTCAGCGGCGAGCCCTTCGAGTGCACAGCGGAGGGGCGACTGGAATGGGTGCCGCTCCAGCGCCTCCTAGACGCTTGCTCACCCGACCCAAGCGCGCGCGCTCGAGCAGCGCTGCCGATGTGGCCCGGCGATGTGCACTTCGTGCCGCTGGTGTTCAGCGACGACCCACGCCAGTTCCACGCGGTCATGCCCTACTGTGAGGGGAAACCAGTGGGGTGGCAAGTGAGCTGGGTGTGAGCCCACCTATCGCATAGCTGCGCTGGCGTCGAAAGCGCACACGTCCTATCATCAAACCACTATGCGCCGCTTCACTACCCTCACCAGCAAGATCGTGCCGTTGCCGGTGGACAACATTGACACTGACCAAATTGTGCCAGCACGCTTTCTCAAAGTCACCGACAAGGCGGGGTTGGGCGATGCTCTCTTCGCAGATTGGCGCTACGACCTTGAGGGCAACCCGAAGCCCGATTTTGTGCTCAACCGCCCTGAGATGAAAGGACGGCAAGTGCTGCTGGTGGGTGATAACTTCGGCTGCGGTTCCTCGCGCGAGCACGCGCCTTGGGCGCTGATCGGCTTTGGCTTTCGTGCTGTGATCAGCACCTCATTTGCTGACATCTTCCGCAACAACGCGCTCAAGAATGGCTTGCTGCCAGTGGTCGTGGACAAGGATACCCACCAGCAGCTCTTCGAACGCTGTGCTCAAGACCCTGACGCCGCAGTAACGATAGACCTCGAGACGCAGACGCTTACCTTACCCGACGGTCACACGGTTACCTTTCCGATCGACGGCTTCAGCAAAGCGTGCCTGCTGAACGGCGTGGATGAGATTGGCTACGTGCTGAGCCTGATGGAGCGCATTCAGGCTTACGAAGCAGCGCATCAGAAGTGAGCCGCCGCTTCAAGCACTGTCGAGGAAGCGCATCACCACATCCAGGAAAGCCTCAGGCTTCTCGACCATGGGAAGATGGCCGCACTCATCGAGCCAGAAGAGCTGTCCGCGTGGTGCGAGGCTCGCAGTGAAGGTTGCGTTGCGCGGCGGCATGATCTGGTCGTGATGGCTATGGATTAGCAGCAGCGGCTGACGCAGACTGCGTAGATCAGCAGGCGTCTCCCAATTGAGGGCATAGCGCATGGCGCAATGCGCTGCACGGGGATTCATGCGCCAAAAGTCATCCAGCCCCTCGCGCAGCACGGCGCGATCCGGCAAGTGATAGAAGAAGCGCCTGCCGAGGAAATAGGCAAAAGCGTCGCTTCGCGCAAGACGAAGGGGGCGCAGTTTGAGCAACAAGCTGCTTATCTCGTGCATGAGCACGATAAGGCGTCGCTCGATCTCGTTGCGGAAGGTGCTGAAATTGCAGAGCACCACACGATGCACGCGCTGCGGTTGCATGGCGGCGAGGGCAATAGCAACGCCAGCGCCGAAGCTATGTCCGATCACGTGACAGCGCTCCACGTTAAGCACTTCCAGCCACTCCGCGACTACACACGCTAAGCCGCGGTGAGTGAAAAACGTCTCGGCGTGTACGGCTTCGGGCATGGGCGAGTTGCCGAAGCCGGGCAGATCTGGAGCAAGGCAGCGTCGCTTCACTGCAAGCCGCTGCATGACGGGCTGAAAGTAACGCGACGACCCACCCCAGCCGTGGATAAAGACCACAGGCAGCTCGCCTGTTTCCTCACCTGCGCAGCGGTAGGCAACCAGCCCCCGCGAGGTGCTCACTGCAGCTTCGCACACACCATCGCTTAAGTCCTGTCTCACGCTCATCTCAATTGATGGTAGCAGAATTGCAGCATGGAGATGGCTAACACCACGCACGATCATGCTCATGCGCCGAGCGCGCAGACGACGCCGCAGAAAGTGGACATCGTCAAAGTGTCTGCACACTCGCGCTCGACAGCCGTGGCAGGAGCTATTGCGGGCATTGTGCGCGAGCGCGGTCGCGTTGATGTGCAAGCCATTGGCGCGGGTGCCGTCAACCAGGCGCTGAAGGCGATCGCCATCGCGCGCAACTATTTGCTGCTCGATGGGATCAACGTTGTGGTGGTCCCATCGTTTTCGGAGATCATGATTGATGGCGCTGAGCGCACCGCTGTGCGCCTAACGGTAGAGCCGCGTTGAAGCACGCGCCGCATACAATCGGCGACGTGCTCACAGAGCTGCATTGCCACACCACAGCCTCCGATGGCGTCTTCTCGCCCTCGGAGGTTGTTCGTCATGCGCGAGCGCGCGGCGTAACCCTGCTGGCAATTACAGACCACGACACCCTGGCAGGTCATGCCGAGGCATTTGAAGCAGGTCAGCACTGGGGTGTGTGCGTTGTGCCAGGGATAGAGATAAGCACACTGTCGTCTCAGGGCGAGGTGCATGTGCTCGGCTACAACGTGCGCCCAAGCGATGAAGCTGTGCGTCATCGCATTGCAGCGTTGCGCGATGTGCGTGAACATCGCGCTCGGTGCATTTTGGAAAAACTGGCAGCCCTAGGCGTGCACGTGCCCTTCGAGGCAGTGCAAGCCCAGGCAGGCGACGGGATGATTGGTCGCCCACATGTGGCTCGAGCGATGGTGCAACTTGGGCTTGTGCCCGACGTGCAAACCGCGTTCGACCGCTACCTCGCCGAGGGCAAGCCAGCGTTTGTGCCCCATGAGGGTCTCACCCCCGCCGACGCAGTGCATCTGATCCATGCAGCAAACGGCATTGCTGTGCTCGCGCACCCGGGGCTGTATCAGGGCAACATCGAGGTGCTACTGAACGAGTTGCTCATCGCTGGCTTGGATGGCGTCGAAGCGTACTACCCACTTCACACGCCCGAACAAGTTCAGCGCTTCACCGCATTCGCTCAACAGCACGGGCTGCTGGTGACAGGCGGCAGCGACTTTCACGGGAGCGAGCCGCAAGGTGTTTCGCTGCTTGGCAGCGTTCAAGTGCCTGAAACAATGCTGCGCGCGCTCGCAACACGTCTTGGGTTCGACGCGGGGTGAAGTAGAATGCATTCGCGCGGGCAGTTAGCTCAGCGGTGAGAGCGTCCGTCTTACACACGGAAGGTCGGGGGTTCGAGTCCCTCACTGCCCATGCTACAACGGCGTTGCGCCGAGCCGAATCACGTGGCGCTTGTCGCCTGCGACGCCCTCGGTTGCGTTCATGCAGTCCACGACAGCGCGCGCGTTGCGAACTACAAAGGCGTAATCCACGACGCGGTGCCCAGTGACGATCACCACGCAGTCTGACTCGCGCACTAAAGACTCGGTGAGCGGCTGTGAGTACAGCTCGATGGGCTGGCGCACGAAGGCATCGCCGCCGACACGGAAACAGGGCACGTAAGGGTCGTGGTAGCGCACCGTTGCGCCTCGCTTGAGCAAAAGCTCTATCACGCGCTCGGCAGGCGAGTTGCGCGCGTCGTCGATATCGCGCTTGAAGGCCACGCCGAGCACCAAAATGCGCGCGTCGCGCATAGGCACATGCACTTGCGCCAGCGCGCGCTCCGTCAGCTCCACAACGTGAAAGGGCATGCTCTGGTTGACCTCGGCTGCGAGCTCGATGAACTTGGTGTAGAAGTCAAATTCGCGCGCTTTCCAAGAGAGGTAGTAGGGATCAACGCCAATGCAGTGGCCGCCAACGCCGGGACCGGGAGTGAACGGCATGAAGCCAAACGGCTTGGTGGATGCGGCGCGGATCACCTCCCAAATGTCGATCCCCATGCGCTCGCTGAGCAGCGCCAACTCGTTGACAAGGGCAATGTTCACAGAGCGAAAGATGTTCTCGAGCAGCTTGGTCATCTCAGCAGCGCGTGGCGAGGAAACCATGTGCACGGGCGCGCCCAACGCGCCGAGCAGCGCTGCCGCGCGCGCTGTAGCTTGGGGTGTTAGCCCGCCCACGACTTTGGGCGTGTTCTTCACTGTCCAGTCGCGCCGCCCTGGGTCAATGCGCTCTGGGGAGAAAGCAAGATCGAAGTCAGCGCCTGCTTTCAGCCCGCTGCGTTCAAGAATCGGCAACACAACTTCCTCAGTGGTGCCGGGATAGGTGGTGCTCTGCAGAACGACCAACTGTCCGCGTTGCAGGCGCGGCTGAATGCCTTCAGCGGCAGCGACGACGTAGCGCAGGTCTGGTGCACGCATTGCGTCATACGGCGTGGGGACACAAATGAAGACCACGTCGCATGCGCGCAATGTATCGTAATCTGTTGTGGCTTTGAAGCGCCCTTGTTGCACGACCTCACGTACGTCCTCGAGGGGAACATCGGGGATGTAACTGCCGCCAGAATTGAGTTGCGCGACGCGGCGCGCGTCCACGTCAACGCCAGTTACCGTTTTGCCCGCCTGTGCGAACGCAACCGCAAGCGGCAACCCCACATACCCTAGTCCAATGATGGCGACATGTCGATCGTCGCGATACGGAGGAACGCGCTCCGAACGCTGTGCTACTCCCAATCTATCGTCTTGAGTCGCCATGGTCCAAACTCCATGCGCCAGAACATGTATGCCGCGAAGGCAAGCAACGCAGTCGCGATGATCAGGTTTGCCGCGACATTGGCGACCGAAGCGATGATGGCGATAATGCCGAGCGCTGCACACACGAGGTAGAGCATCATCACCGTCTCGCGCTTGGTGTAGCCCTGGTTGTGAATGCGATGCGAGACATGGTCCTTGCCTGGCGTGGTGAGCGGGTTCTTGCCGCGGCGCAGGCGTGAGATCACCACGAGCGTCATATCGAACACGGGCAGCCCCATCACGATCAGCGGCACAAGCCACGAGACTGACGGGCTTTGATTGAGGAAGCGCAACTTGATCGCAATGCACGCAAGCAAGAAGCCGAGAAACATGCTGCCCGAGTCGCCCATGAACACATTCGCGGGGTTTAGGTTCCAAATGAGAAAACCGATGCACGCGCCCACCACGGCTGCGCTGAGCAGCGCGACAAGGTACTGTCCATTCAGCACCGCCAGCGTCACGAAGAAAGCCGCAATTACGGCGCTCACGCCAGCGAGGAGGCCGTCCATGTTGTCTAAAAAGTTCATCGCGTTGGAGATGCCCACGATCCACGTCACGGTGAGCGCTGCATCAAGCACTGCTGAAGGAAGCAAGCTCACGCGCACGTCAAAGAACCACACGAACAACGCAGCGAGCATCTGCAGCGGCAGGCGCAGGTAGGCGCTGAGCTGGAAGCGATCATCGAGCAGGCCTAGGAAGGACATGAACACAGCGCCGAGCAAGATAGCAGCCAGCTGGCGAAAACCAAAGCGATCGCCTGCCACCAACGCGAACAGGAGCACGCCGGCAACGATCGCGGCGCCGCCAAGTTTGGGCACGGGCACAGTGTGCACGTCGCGCGCGCGCGGGTGAGCCACCAAGCCGAGGCGCGGCGCGAGCCGTTTGCTAAGCGGCGTTAGCGCCACGCTCATCACCAGCGCACCGAAGAAGAGCAGCACGAGATCGACCATGCCCGCGCCTCACTGCGAGCCGAGCTGCTGCATGAACGCTTGCATAGCCGGCTGCTGGTCGGGCGGCATGAGAGGCAAAGCGCGCTCGGCATACTGGCGTGCCCGCTCAGGATCGCCCACGTCGCGGTAAAGCACAGCCAGGTTTTTGAGCGCATTCCAATCGTTGGGACTGAGTTCGACCACGCGCTCAGTAGCGCTGATCGCAGCGCGCAGGTCGCCCAACTCGATGCTCAAGCGCGCCATTTCCTGATACACGTTCACTGCGTTCGGCGCTATCCGCGCAGCTTGGTCGAGATAGGCGCGTGCTTGCCTGATCTCTGCAGCACGGGCTTCGGGCTTATCAAGCAGCGTGTTCGCCTTCTCAAGATGCCAACTGGCGAGCAGCAAGTAGGTTTGGTCGAAGCGCGGGTCAAGCGCCAACGAACGCTCGAGCTTCTGCTTGGCGGCGTCAAAATCACGGAAGGCGTAGAGGTGGAGCGTTGCCCACTCGTTCCAGATGGCAGCGTTGTTGGGGCTGAGGCTGGTGGCAACGGCATACTCGCGGTCGGAGTTGCGGAAACGCTGCTCGCGCAGAGCAAGGTCGCTGGTGATCTCCGCAGCTTGGCGCCACATGCGCGCAAGGTTAGCGCTGTGGTCAGTGTTGAGCGGGTTGATCACTCGTGCCTCTTCGAGGATCACGCGCGCTGCAGTAAGCAGATCCTCGCGGCTGAGTGACGCAGAGGGCAGCGCATCCGGCGTTGGGCGCTGCCAGTAAATCGAGTTCGCGTCAATGATAGCAGTGTACGGTAGGTCATCCGGGAAGCGTCGGTCGGCGCTGGTGTTGCTTGTGGATTTCGCCTTCTCGAGCAGGGCACGCCCAAACCACAGGTAGTAGAAATCTTCGTTGCGCGCAAGATCAATGGCACGGCGATAGTGCTCAATGGCGACATCCCAGCCTTGAATGTTGGTGCCAGGGGCAAGCACGTTCGCGCCTTGTTGATCCCATGGGCTGGCTTGCTTGTATACGATGTCGGCGGCGATGGGCTGCAAATTGCTGAAGCTCGCCCACACTGGGACGACAATCGCGCTGAGCGCCAGCATGCTCCATGCTGGCGCACTGGCTGCCCCTGCAGGTGCTTGTCCTGCCTCATCGCGCAGCACAAACGCTGCTGCAACCATCACGCCAAGGATGAGAAGGTAGAGATAGGCAGGGAACAGGCCGAGTTGGTCAGCGATGGAGAGGATGGTGCCGATGGTATTTTGGGTGTTCGCAGTGAATTCGGCGAGCCGCCCTCCGATGAAAGTGCCCATCAGCACCCAAAGGAAGAGTGCAATGCTGCTCATCAGCACTGCGGCAGCGGTGGTTTGCGCCTGATCGCGCAACACGTTGCTGCGCCGCAGCTCAGCAAGCACCAGCGCCACGCCAAGGACCAACGTGCCCACCATCATCAGCAAGATGCCGTAGCTGGTGCGGTTGGTCTGAGGCAGGAAGGTGATGGCGCGGATGAACACCTCAGCCGCAGAGCCGACGCGTGTGGCGTTGTTCACGAAGTCAAACGCCAGCACAGCAAGTATCACGCCGATCATGAGACCATACGCTGTGACAGTGCCCAGCCAGCTCACGCCGCTCAGTAACACTGGCTGAGGTCGCGGCGTCCGCGCTGCTGCTTGTTGCGCGGGGCGCCGCTGGCGCTTGGCGTTGCCAGCCTCGGCGGCTTTTGTCGTGGGCACGGCAGGCGCCGGCTCAGGAGTGGGCGGCGCGTTCTCGCGCACGAGCCCTAGACCGACCACCACCATCACCCCGAGCAACGCCCAGAAGTAAGTGCGCGTCGCAGCGATGGCGATGCCAGTGTGGATCTCAACGAAGTGCGCAACGATGGTGGCAATGATTGCGATTACCAGCAACTGATCGCGCAAGGGCAAAGCGCTCGCCACGGCGACGTCATCGCCGCGCCGTGCGTTGATCAGCGCGCTCACGAAGAGAAACGGCATTAACCCAAGCAGCACAATGCCGCCCGCCAACCCCACTCCGAAGAGCGGCACATTCCCGCTGATCAACATGTAACCGCCCACTAAGCCGCCGCCAGCAATCCAGAGGATCACGAACAGCCACGCCTCCAGACGTGAAGCAATCAAGCCCACCCACTTCGCGCCTTGGTAAAGCACGCTGATGAACAGGAACATGTAGGCGACGAACCCAAACAGCCCAGTGATCACGAGCGAGTCCCACGTCTCGTTGTGGCTACGGTCAGGAGAGGCATTGCGCGCCTCGAACCAGGCAAGCTTCGGTGGGTAGAAGCGGTTGTAAGCGACGTACATGGATTCCGGCCCGTAGCCGATCAGCGGGCGGATCGCGTTGAAGCGATCAGGCGTCCCATCCGGCATTTGTAGGGGCTCGTGCGGGGCGACCAGTTGCGCCGCACCTTCCCAAATCAACACGCGCACCGCGTTTGTGCCTTCGCTGGTGGTCAGCACAGTGCTGAGCCGGTCGAACAACGGGAAGCTGCGCAGCCAAGCAAACGAAGGATCAGGGCGGGTGACGTTGAGGAAGACAAGGAAACCAAGCCCACCCAGCGCAAGCACGATAGATGCAGCCGTGAGGGCTAGGCGCATGCGTTGGCGGCGCAGCAACTGCACAAGCAGCATGATGAAAAAGAGCATGCCGCCCAGCCAGCCGAGCTGTGGACCGCGGCTGCCAGCAAGGATCAGGATCACCACAGCGTTGAACAACGCGATGACGATGTAAATCCCGAGGCGCACCACATCGCTCCATCGCGGCTGCTTGTCGCTGAAGATGGTGAAGGCGCTCTCGGTGATGCGGTAGAGATTGATGAAGAACACCATCACCAAGTAAGCAGCGATAAAGATCGAGTTGCCCATGTTGCCAGCGACGCGCTCAGTGGTGTCGCCGCCCCAGGGGAGTGGATCAATTTGCAGCCGCTGATACACGCCATACACCGAGATGGGCAGCGAGTTCAGCACCATCACTGTGAGCAATCGCTCAAGTTGCGCGCGCGTGCGCAGCCCTTGCAGGATCATGAAGAACACCACGATGTAGGCAAGCGTGGTGTAGGTGCCCTGCAAGCGCTGATACGAGCCAAGCAGGCTCGTGCGCGGCGCGACAGAGAGCGCCGTGCTGAGCAAATACACGAGGACGAGGACAAGCGTTGGCAACACCAGCGGCGTGCGCCAGTTGATCACCGCCTCGCGCATTGGATTGCGCCGCTCGTCAAGCCACTTGACCAGCCAAGCCGCAGCCATGACAAGCGCGATGGAGCGCAGCGTGGTCAACTTATCGGGCTCGAACACGCGGCTGGAGTAGATGTTAAAGAACAGCGGCACAACGATGATCGCCGCTAACCAACCAGCCTCGATCAAGCGGTCACACCAAGCGCTAAGGCGTGAAGCTGGACGGGATAGCTCTGCGCTCAAGCTGCTCGCTTTCGCAGTTGCAAGTTCCATGCTCCCTCTCGTCGCATAGTGTAACAGAGGAACTTGAGCAGAAGGCAGCTCGTTTAGTGTTGCTTGGGGACTTCGGGCAACGGCGAGCAGCGCTGCAACAGCACTGCGAATGCCGCGCTCGCATAGGAATGACGTTGCATCCTGCACTCGTCACGCCTGAGAATAATGAGGTGGTGCGAACAGAAGCAGTTATACCCTGAGCAAACAGAGCACAACGCTTCACGCCACGCCTTGTTCCGCCCGCCGCTGATAGCGCATTGTCCATTCCCCTGCAAATGCTGCAAAGCGCCCTTCCAGGATCGCGTTACGCGCTGCGCGCATGAGGTCGAGCATGAAGGCAAGGTTGTGCACGCTCATCAGATACATCCCCAACCACTCTTCAGCGTGGAGCAGATGGCGTAGGTAAGCGCGCGAGAAAGTACGGCAGGTATAGCAGGCGCATTCTGGGTCGATCGGGCGTTCATCTTCGGCGTAGGCGCAGTTGCGCAGGTTCAAGCGCCCCTCACGCGTGAATGCAGCGCCGTGGCGCGCTAGGCGCGTCGGCAGCACACAGTCCGCCATGTCCACGCCGCGCGCGATGGCATTGAGCAAGTCAATCGGCTCACCTACGCCCATTAGGTAGCGCGGCTTGTCGCGCGGCAGCAGCTCGTCCATCCACTCCAGCACGCGCAACATATCCTCCTTGCTTTCACCGACGGCAAGCCCGCCGATGGCGTAGCCCGGGAAATCCAGCGCCGTGAGGAAACGCGCCGACTGCTCTCGCAGGTCGCGGAAGATGCCGCCCTGAGCGATGCCGAACAGCATTTGGTCGCTGCGGCGATGCGCCTCACGACAGCGCACTGCCCAAGCGTGCGTGCGCGCAAGCGCGATCACGTTGTATTCGCGGTCGGTCGGCGGCGGGCATTCGTCAAAACACATGATGATGTCGGCGCCAAGGTTTTCTTGAATGCGAATCGACTTCTCTGGCGTGAGGCGATGCATCGAGCCGTCAAGGTGACTCTTGAACGTCACGCCGTCGTCGTCGATCTTGCGCAGCTCGCTTAGCGAGAACACCTGAAAGCCGCCGCTATCGGTGAGGATTGGGCGCTCCCAGCGCATGAAGGCGTGGAGCCCTCCCAAACGTGCGATCAACTCATCGCCGGGTCTCAGGTAGAGGTGATACGTGTTAGCAAGGATGATCTGCGCGCCAAGCTCGACGAGATCGCGTTGCGGCACGGCTTTCACAGTGGCTTGTGTGCCGACTGGCATGAATACAGGCGTGAGCACATCGCCGTGCAACGTGCGAAGCATGCCCGCACGTGCTCGCCCATCGGTCGCGTGCAGCTCAAAGTGACTCACCAAGGCAAGTTGAGGTTGATGAACACCCCCGCCAGCAGCGCGAAGAGAAACGCCAACACTAACATGTAGATCACCACGCGCGGGCGAAACACCGTCCAATACATCACGCTGCTCTTCAAGTCAATCATCGGTCCGAAGACTAGAAAGGCGATGATCGACCCTGTTGTGAATGTATTAACAAACGACAGCGCAAGGAAGGAATCAACCGTGCTGCACACTGAGAGCACAAACGCCAACGCTTGAAGCGCAACGACCGATGACAGCGGGTCACGCCCGATGCTGATGAGCGCTGATTGGGGAATGAAGCTCTGCAACCCAGCCGCGAGCAGCGACCCTGCTACGAGGAAGCGACCCATGTCGAGAAAGTCATCCATTGCAGCGTCAAACGCCGACTGAAAGCGTGCTGTCAGCGTGCGGCGCGTTTCCATCATCTCCACAGCTCCCCCAGCAACCGGCAGAAGGGTGCGCGGTGTGAGCAAACGTGTAAGCGTGGGCTGCGTCCCGATCACAAGCCCAATCCCAACTGCAACAATGACGGTGAGCACAACACGCGCCCCCAGCACTGGTCCAAGACCGAAAGCCGCATAAGTGCTCGCCAACACAATCGGGTTGACCACAGGTGCGGCGAGCAAGAAAGCAATGCCTGCAGGCGTCGGCAACCCTTTGCGATATAGCCGCCGCACTACTGGCACGGCACCACACTCACACACAGGGAACGCTAAGCCCATCAGCGCGCCGGAAAGCGCGCTCGCAGCTCTGGGTCGTGGGAAGAAACGCGCCACATCCTCCGGGGAAACAAACTCAGCAATCAGCCCAGAGGTCAAGCTGCCCAGCAAGAGGAAAGGCAACGCCTCGATGAAGATTCCAAGGAAGACGGTAACGAAGTTGTGCGCCGCATCGGGCAACGCGGGGAGGCGCAGCGCTAACACGTCGCCCAAGAGGGCGATGCCAATCACAACAAGCATCGCCCCTGCCAAGGCGAGAACGCGACGCGCTGACATGCGTGCGGTGTGATTGTAGCGAACGCTGGCTCGCGGTAAGCTTGCTGCTCGTGAGCGCCAGCTACGATGTGATCGTGATCGGCGCCGGCCCGGCTGGGTCAGCGACAGCGCACTATGCAGCCGCGCGTGGGCTGCGTGTGCTGCTCCTAGACAAGTCAACCTTCCCACGCGACAAAACCTGCGGCGACGGGCTAACCCCGCGCGCTGTGCGCATGTTGGCGGACATGGGTGTGTTGGAGGCGTTGCGCGCTGTGGGCTATGAGGTGCGGCGCTTCGCCGTGTTCGCGCCGCGCGGTCACGCTACCGCTGCGCCGATCCCGCACGCAGACCCAATGCTGCCGCCTGCGCTGGTTGTGCCGCGCCGCATCTTGGACGACCACCTGCGCCAGCGCGCCACGGCAAGCGGTGCCGAGTTTGTAGCGCCGGCGCACGTCGTGGCGCTCGAGCGCGAGCAAGACAGCGTAGTGATCACCGCAGAACACAATGGACGCCGTTTGCATTACCGCGCCGCCATGGCAGTGATCGCCACAGGCGCGAGCACGCGCTTGCTGCTGCAGGCGGGCGTGCTGCGCACACAACCGAAAGTGATGGTGGCTTCGCGCGCCTACTTCGAGCGCGTGCGCGACTTGAGCGACGTGTGGATGCTGCGCTTCGACCACGCGCCAATGCCCGGCTACGGCTGGGTGTTCCCCATCGCGCCTGATTCAGCCAACATTGGCGTCGGCTACTTCAAAGAAGATCGACACACCTCAGCGCATCACGCGTTTGAGCGCTTTGTGCACGCGCCGCCACTGCGCGCCATGCTGCGCGAGGCGCGGCAAATCGAGGCAGCCAAGGGTTATCCACTGCGCGATGATTTCCTCACCGCGCCAACTTGGGCAGAGCGCGTGCTTGTCGTGGGCGAAGCGGCTGGATTGGTGAACCCGTTGACGGGCGAAGGGATCGACTACGCGCTCGAATCAGGTTGCATCGCCGCCCAGCATGCGCACACGATGATCAGCAGTGGTGACTTCTCGCCTGCAGCCCATCACGCCTACGATCAAGCGCTGCGAGCGCGCTTCCAAGCGCTGTTTGAGTTTTGCTGGACAGTGCGGCGCTGGGCAATGCGCCCCTGGGTGCTCGATGTGCTCGTGGCACTGGCTAATCGGCGCACTGACCTGCGCACTAAGCTGGCGCAAGTGGTGCTAGGCGGAGTGCCAATCCGCGGGCGATTAACCTTAGGTCGCGCAGTGCGCGCTCTCATGCGCGCGCGGTGAGCACAAGCACGTGTTGCGCTATCCTTGAGCATGCATGGAGGCAAGAACGCTGTTGCCGCTTGCTATGGTGGTGACGATTGCTGGCATTTTGCTGCTTTCGTTCGGCAGCGCCGTGCTGCTTCGCGCATGGACGTTCTACCGCCGCGCTCAACGCACCACCGCCATCGTGCAGCGCCAAGGCGAGCAAATCGTGTTCCGCTTCCGCACACACGCCGGCGAGGAGATCACTTTGCCAGCGATGCTGCGCACAGTCCAATTCGCTGAAGGCGAGGAGGTCAGCGTGCTTTACGCGCCCGACAACCCCCAAGACGCGCGCCTCGATCGACCGTTCAACTGGACTGTGCCAACTGTAGCGGCTGCGCTCGGGCTGCTCATTGGTCTGGCTGGTTTTGTCCTCGTGCTCTTAGCGTTGGGCTTCATCGCGTGAACGCTACGGCGACTCGAACAGCGCGCGGTTTGCTGTCACCCATGCCCACAAGCGGCGAATGCCTTCGGTCGCGTTGATACAAGGTCGCCAGCCAAGCAAGCGCTCCGCTTTGCGATTGTCACTGATGAACACGCGCTGGTCGCCAGGACGCCAGTCGGCGTAGTGCACGTTGATGGGGCGACCCGCCAAGGATTCGAGGATGGGTCCAAACTCGCTCCAAATCGCAAGCGCGTTCTCCACGCCGCCGCCAAGGTTGAAGATCTCACCGCTCACTGTGTCTATCCGCGCCCAAGCTGCCTCGTAGGCTGCGATCAGGTCTTGCACGTGGAGCAGGTCGCGCACCTGCTTGCCATCGCCGTAGATGGTGATGGGGCGATTCAGCGCGGCAGCGATGATGAAGTGCGCCACCCAACCCTGATCCTCCACGCCGAATTGGCGCTCGCCGTAGATGCAGCTTTGGCGGAACACCACAGTGCGCAAGCCATAGATGCGTGCGTAGTCGCGCACGTATTGGTCGCCAGCGCCTTTGCTGCATCCGTAGGGCGAATGGAAATCCAAGGGCTGCGTCTCGTCCACGCCGTGAGGGAGATCGCGGTAGCGATAGCGGTTGCCGTCGAGCACGATAGCGACCTCCTCCATGCCGCCATACACCTTGTTGGTGGAAGCGTAGAACACCGCTGGCGGAGTGGGCTGCGCGCGCGCGGCTTCCAACACATTGAACGTGCCAAGCGCGTTAATCTCAAAGTCCTCGCGCGGGTTCTTCACGGAGGTGGTCACGGCGACCTGCGCAGCGAGGTGCACAATTAAGTCTGGCTGCGCCTCGCGCACGGCTGCCTCGAGGGCAACATAGTCACGGATGTCGCCGCGCACGAAGGTAAGCGTGGGCGCAGTGAATTGATCTTGTAGCCAGCGCAGGTTGTGCTCAGTGCGTGGGCGACTGAGGTTGTCGTAGATCGTGACGTAATGCCCGTGGCGGGCGTAGTGCGCTGCTAAGTTGCAGCCAATGAACCCTGCACCACCCGTGATGAAGACGCGCATGCTCTGTTAACGTGTAACGGTGATTTTGGTGACGCTGCGAGAGCGGTCGGGATTATGCCCCTTGAGCAGGGCAAGCGCAAGCGCGAACCATTGACCGGCGACGATGAAGGCGATGGCGCTGAGCACGGCGGAAGGCACGTCGAGGGCAATCACCTCTAGCTGCCCTGAGCCGATCGGCACATTGTCGAGCAAGGCGCATGCCTGAGCGGTGGCGAAGCAAAGCACATCGCCGCCGCAGGCGAGCACGCGCGCGATGAAGTCGGCAGTCATAGCGCCAGCAGCATCGTGATTCAGCAGCACGAGCACGGGGTAGCCCGGTTCAATCATCGCCAGCGGTCCGTGCAGGAAGTCGGCTGCCGAGTATGCCTCAGCGCCGATGTAGCACGTCTCCTTAAGCTTGAGCGCGATCTCTTGTGCTGCAGCATAAGGGTAGCCGCGCCCGACCACTGCGACGCGCTGCGCAGCTCGCCAACGTCGCGCAGCGGCTTCCAGCGCCTCCGTGTGCGCTAGTACCGCACGCACGCTCTCAGGCACTGTCTCCAACGCGCGCTGGAGCTGCGCGTCTTGAGCGATGGCAGCCGTGAGCAGCGCGTAGGCAACGCACTGCGCAGTGACCGTCTTGGTGGCAGCGAGCGCGCGCTCCGTGCCTGCTCCGAGCAACACAACGTGCTCGGCGGCTTCTGTGATTGGCGAGCCTGCCGTGTTCGTGATCGCCAACGTGAGCGCGCCCTGCGCGCGCGCCTCGTTCAGCACCGCAATCACATCTGCGGCTGCGCCGCTCTGCGAGACGCCAATGACCAAACCCGCATCAAGGCGCGGAGGGCGGTGGTAGAGCGTGAACAGCGAGGGCGCCGCCAGCGCTGTGGGGATGCCAGCGAAACTCTCGAGCAGATACTTGCCGAAGGTCGAGGCGTTGTCGCTGCTGCCGCGCGCGGCGAGCATGGCAAAGCGCGCGCGGCGCGCCAAGGGGGCGACGCCGGCGATGGCGCTTGGCGGCTGCGCGATCAATTGCGCGAGCACGCGCGGTTGCTCCAAAATCTCAGCGCGCATGAAGGCGCCGGGGACTGCGCGTTCTGCGCTCATGCGCGTTTGTGCTTTGGCTTCGCCTGCTGAGGCGCTTCGCCGCGCAACACCGCAAGCACCTCCTCAGCGTGCCCTTCGGGCTTCACCTTCTCCCAAACATGCTCAATGCGTCCGTCTGGACCGATGACGAACGTGGAGCGGGTGACGCCCATGAACTTCTTGCCGTATAGCGTGCGCTCGCCCCAGACGCCGAACGCTTCCGCAACTTTGTGGTCAACGTCGGCAAGCAAGGGGAAGTTCAACCCGTACTTGGCAGCGAACTTGCGCTTTGAATCTAGCCCTTGAGGGCTAACGCCGAACACGCGCACGCCCAACTCGTTGAACGCCTGCAACGCATCACGGAAGCTGCATGCTTCTTTGGTGCAACCCGGCGTGTCGTCGGCAGGGTAGAAGTACAGCACGTAGCGCGTGCCTCTCAAGTCAGCAGAGCGCACAACGCCGAACTCAGACTCCAGCTCAAAGTCGGGGGCAAGATCGCCGGGTTTCAGCATGAGTTTCGCTACTCCTTGGGCTGAGATCAGCTAGCGAGCCGCCACGTGGTTCCGCTCGGGGTGTCTTCTAGGATGATGCCGAGGTTGGCGAGGCGCTGGCGAATGGCGTCGGCGCGCGCGTAGTCTTTCGCTTTGCGCGCCTCTGCGCGCAGCTCGATCAGCAACTCGATCAGCGCAGCTTCGCGCTGCGCGTTGCCGCCAGATCCCTCCGTCGCCTCCCAGCGCAACAACCCGAGCACGTCGCCGCCAAATGCGCGGTAAATGTCAGCGGCTTGTTCCAGCACCTCGCGCGTGGCAATGCCCTTGTCGATCCAGCGGTTTACATCGGTGGTCATGTCTTGCAGCGATCCAATTGCGAGCGGCGTGTTGAAGTCATCGTTCATGGCACTGACGAACTTCATACGGTACTGGTCAAGTGCCTCGATGAGGTTGGCGGTCATCTCAGGCGTGCTGTCGCGGCTGGTGATGATCTGCTCAGGGTGATCCAACAAGCGGCGCACGCGCTGCGCCCCGTTATACAGGCGCTCCCAACCTTTGGTCGCTGCTTCAAGCACAGCTTCGCTGTAATCGGCTGGGCTGTTGTACTTGTTGGAGAGGATGAAGAAGCGCAACGCTTCAGCGCGATGCTTCTTCAGCGCATCTTTGATTGTCACAAAGTTGCCCAGCGACTTGCTCATCTTCACGCCATTCACTAGCAAGCTGCCGGTGAGCATCCAATAATTCGCAAACGGCACACCGTATGCTGCTTCGCTTTGCGCGATCTCACATTCGTTGTGCGGAAAGATGTTGTCCACCCCGCCGCCGTGGATGTCGAAGGTGTGCCCCAAGTACTTGGTGCTCATCGCTGAGCACTCGATGTGCCAGCCTGGGTAACCCCATCCCCATGGCGAAGGCCACTTGAGGATGTGGTTCTCCGGCGCCTTGATCCACAACGCGAAGTCCATCGGGTGGCGCTTCTCTTCGCGCACGGCGACGCGCTTGCCCGCCTCCATTTCCTCGATGCGCCGCCCACTCAGCTTGCCGTATTCGGGGAACTTCTCCACGCTGAAGTAAACCGAGCCGTTCACCTCGTAGGCATAGCCTTTCTCGATGAGCAGCTTGATCATCTCGATTTGCTCAGGGATGTGTCCGGAGGCGCGAGGAGAGATATCAGGGCGCTGCACGCCCAGCGCGTCCATGTCCTCAAAGTAGGAGCGCATGTAGCGCTCAACCAACTCCATCGGCTCGACGCGCTCGCGGCGCGCGCCCTTTAAGATGCGATCCTCGCCATCGTCGAGCAAGTGCCCAACGTCGGTGATGTTCTGCACGTAGCGCACCTTGTAGCCGCTGTAGCGCAGCCACCGCACCACGACGTCGAACGCCACGTAGGTCTTGGCGTGCCCCAAGTGCGCGTGGTCATACACCGTGGGACCGCACACATACATGTGCACACGTCCCTCAACAACAGGGACGAAAGGCTCTTTCTCGCGCTTCAAGTAGTTGTAGATGACCAGCGACATGATGACTTCTGCAGCGTGATGATAATCCGCCGCGTGGGCGCACTCACTTCGTCGCCACAAGCTGGCTCGCCGCGGGACGAGCGAAGATCATGCGCCCAGCCGCAGTTTGCAGCACCTTGGTCACCGTGACCTCGACGGTGCGATCCATGAAGTCCTGTCCATCCTCGACCACGACCATCGTGCCGTCGTCGAGGTAGCCCACGCCTTGACGCGCCTCGCGTCCGGGCTGGATGATGCGCACATGTAACGCCTCGCCCGGGATCAGCGCGGTCTTCACAGCGTTCGCCAGTTCGTTCAGGTTTAGCACCGTCACACCCTGAAGCGAAGCGACGCGATTGAGGTTGTAGT
Source organism: Thermoflexales bacterium (assembly GCA_025057935.1). Classification (GTDB taxonomy): domain Bacteria; phylum Chloroflexota; class Anaerolineae; order J036; family Brachytrichaceae; genus DRWP01. Next base: position 30,433 of record JANWUW010000009.1, on the reverse strand, counting down.
CGTTGGTGACGATCGGGCAGTTCCACTGCTTCGCAAGCGCAATGAGCTTTTCGTCCACGCGCTGAGCCTCCTCAGGATCATCTTGGACAATGTGCACGGGCATGGGCGATTCGCGCTGCAAGCGGCGCAGCACCTCCAGCCCACGCCGTCCGCGCGCGCGGCGCATGGGGTCAGGGGAGTCGGCAATGTATTGCAGCTCGTTGAGCACGAAGCGCGGGATGATCAACTCGCTGCGCAAGAAGCCCGTTGCGCTCACGTCGGCGATGCGCCCGTCAATGATCACACTGGTGTCTAACAGCAGCGGCTCACGCATGTAAGCGGGCAGATCGGCACCGCGGCTGCTCGGAAGCTTGATGTTCAACAGCGCGAACACCTCGCGGTAGCGCAGACTCATGATCCCAAGCCCAAGCGTGCCGAAGCCCACAGCCGCAAGGAAAGGCAAGACAGGCCCGAAAGGCTCTGGCAAACGCGCGAGTGGGAACGCCAACAGCGCTGCAAGCAGCAAGCCCGCCCCCAAGCCCATGAACCCTGCGAGAATTTGCGCAGCGCTCAAATTTGCGATGCGGTGATACAAGGTAGTGATTGGGCGAGCGAAGAGCAAAGGAAAGGCCAGCCCACCTGCCACGCCGAAGGCGAGCATCGCCCCGACGTGCGCGAAGGCTTCGTGGCTTAGCGGCTGCGGCAACAATGGCATGATCGAGGCGCCAAGCGACCAGCCGATCAGCCCCATCACCACTGCGCCACAGACGCGCAGCCCAAAAACGATGTACGATTCCGTGCGCTCGCTCACCGCTTCCCGCGAAAGCTTAGCTCAGCCGCATGAGATGGGTGTGAATTTCTTTCCATCGTAGCATACCTGAGTAGAATCCGGCTATGCCCAGCCGCCTGATCGAGCTCAATCCCGTCTCGCGCATCACTGTCGGTGCGATTGGTGAGCCGGGACGCCGCACCTTCTACCTGCAGGCTCGTCGCGGTCCAATGCTGCTGACGCTGGTGTGCGAGAAGGATCAAGTCAGCGAGCTGTGCATTGCGCTCCAGGCGCTTCTCGAGGAGCTGCGTGAGAAGTATCCTCAGGGCGCAAAATTCCGTCCGCTGGAAGAGAGCATGGAGCTGGAGCAGCCGTTCACTCCACAGTTCCGCATCGGGCGCATGGGTCTAGTGTATGACGAGCGGCGCGACCTCATCGGCCTGATCGTCACAGAGCTGCTGCCCCCCGATGTCGATCCTGCTGAGGCGACAACCGTGCGCTTCTTCTTCACGCGCGCCCAAGCCGACGCGCTCAGCCGACACGGCCTTGAGGTGGTAGCCCGCGGGCGGCCGCGCTGTCCGCTCTGTGGTCGCCCGATAAACCCTGACGGCAGCTTGGACGGCTTCTGCCCGCGACGCAATGGGCACTTGGACATGGTAGTACTTGCTTGAATGGGCGAGAGAGGCAACGTCCATGCACCTCGCCTCCTGAAGCTAAGCAGTGAACGCGCCATGCAATGGGGCGACATGACGCAGAGTGAGCTGCTCGATGTGCTCGCCACCGGCGAGATGACCCCACTCGGCACGTTGCCCTGGGGCTCGAACTACACTTTCCTCACCCAGATCACCGCCAAGTCGCCCAAACCCCGCGAGCTGCTCGCGGTTTACAAGCCGCGGCGCGGCGAGGCGCCCTTGTGGGATTTCCCAACAGGCACGCTTTGTTTGCGCGAGTACGCAGCTTGGTTGGTAAGCGAAGCGCTTGGTTGGCAGCTCGTGCCGCCCACAGTGCTGCGCAGCGGCGACTACGGCTTCGGCTCCGTGCAGCTCTTCATCGAAAACGACCCTAATCAGCATTACTTCACCTTCCGCGATGACCCCAGCGTGTGCGACCAACTGCGCCGCATTGCGGTGTTCGACCTCATCACCAACAACGCCGACCGCAAGAGCGGTCATTGCCTCCGCGACCTCAACGGGCGCGTGTGGGCAATTGACCACGGCATCTGCTTCAACGCCGAATACAAGCTGCGCACGGTGATCTGGGATTTCGCTGGTCAGCCGATTCCTGAGGAGCTGCTCCACGATCTCGAGCGCCTGCGCACCCAAGTTGAGCCCCACCGCACTTTGGGCAAAGCCTTGCGCCAGCTCCTCTCAGCTGAGGAAGTAACCGCCTTCGCGAAGCGCATCGAGGGTTTGTTGCGCTTGCGCGTTTTCCCCGGACCGAGCCGCTACGAGCGCAATATCCCGTGGCCGCCTGTGTAATGCCCTGCGCTGCTCGGTGCAGCCTGCGCAGGCGCAACGATGTAGCGACGTCCCCCAAACGGCAGAACACTCTTGCGAAGGCGAGAAGCTAGGCGCTGCACGTTGTGATCAATGGTTTGGTCAGCCGCTCCTGTGCAGCGCGTCTTGCGCTATACTTCGTTCACAATAAGCGTGCTGTTTGCTTTCTCGGCGATCTCGCCAATCCGCGCGAAGTGCTGGGGGAGGAAGCCAATTGAGGCGCAAGGTGCTGTTTTCCGCCTTCGTAGCCGCGATGCTGCTCAGCGCAGCAGCGATCGTGTCCGCGCTCGCAACTTCTCGCGCTGCTGGTGACGCGCCAAACGTGACGCCACAAGCCTGGTTGCCAATTGTGCGCAGCAACGCCAACGCAGCGCCAAGCCCCACACCGACACCCCCTGCACAGACGTATGCGCTGCGCTTCTTCGGCACAGGCAGCGGCGACATAGATCGCGTGAAGATCCCCATGAGCAACACAGCGGGCATCTCGCTGCCGGTCAACATCGGCGCAACCGACTTCACCATCGAGTTCTGGCTGCGCTTCTCGCCGGGCGAGAACAACAGCGTGAACTGCCAAGAAGGCGAGGACGCTTGGATCAACGGCAACATCATCTTTGACCGCGACATCTTTGGCGTGCCCGACTACGGTGACTTTGGCATTTCGCTGTACGGTGGGCGCATCGCTTTCGGCGTGCACAATGGGACGAGCGGCTACAGCATCTGCAGCACAAGCGTGCTCACGCCAAGCCAATGGCATCACATCGCTGTCACTCGCCGCATCACAGGCGAAATGCGCATCTTCGTCAACGGCGTGCTCGCGCGCAGTCACAACGGCCCAGCGGGCAACATCTCCTATCGCGTTGGGCGCGGCATCACTAGCAACCAGTGGTTCAACGAGCCGTACCTCGTGATCGGTGCAGAAAAACACGACTACGCCCCTAGCATCTATCCTTCATTCAGCGGCTGGGTGGATGAGGTGCACCTCTCCAGTGTGGTGCGCTACACCGCAAATTTCGCGCCTCCCAACGCTCCGTTCACGCCAGACGCGCACACCGTGGGGCTGTACCACTTCGACGAAGGAAGCGGCACAATCGTGCTGGACAGCTCCGGCGCAGCCGGCGGGCCGAGTCATGGGCAGCGGCGTGTTGGCGGCGCGAACAATGGGCCTGTCTACGATGCCGTCAACAAGCGGTTTTGACGCGCATGCATTCAGGCGAAGACCTGCGAGAACAGCTCGGGCGTGTAGGCTTGCACGATCTCTGGCGTGAGCGCGTTTGCGCGCGCTACATCGCGGTAGAGAAAAGCGCTTTGGCGCGGGGTGCGCTGTTGCGTGCGCCAATCCATCGCGATCAGTCCAAAGCGCATGCGCCAGCCCTCGTTCCACTCAAAGTTGTCCACTAAGCTCCAATGGTAGTAGCCACGCACGTCACAACCGGCCTGCAGCGCCTCCCAGAGCGCGCGCAGGTGGCGCACGATGAACATCGGGCGCAGATCGTCATCGGCATCTGGCAAACCGTTCTCGGTGATGAAAATGGGCAAGCGATATCGCGCTAGTTTGCGTAGGAAGTAACGCAATCCTTCGGGGAAGATCTCGCCGAAGTCGTAATCGCTCATAATCACTCCTGGCGTGTTGACCAGCGTGCCAAACAACGCCTGCCCGCCTGTGTGGTCGAAGGCAATGCGCTGGCGCGTGTAGTAATTCAGCCCGATCCAGTCCAGCGTGGCGCGCAGCTTGCGCGCGCTCACTGGGGCGCCGCGCCAGAGCATCCAGTGCCAACGTCCGCGTAGCAGCGCGAGCAGCAAGCTCTCGTTGAAAATGCCATCGATCACACGCGCGACGAGCGCGTCGAGGAACAAATGCGGACGCAATCCCTGGAAGTAGCGCATGTGGTGCGCCAAGCCCACCCGCGCTCGCGGCTGAATCGCGTGGATCGCCTCATAGGCGGCTGCGTGTGCCACCAGCAGGTTTTGCATCACGGTGATCGCACTGCCCATGTCGGTCAAGCCTGGCGGCATGCGCCCGCCGAAGTAAGACATGACGGCATACACGTTCGGCTCGTTGATGGTGCACCACAGGTCGCATAAGTCGCCCAGCGCGCGCACCACGCGTTCAACGAAGCGGCGAAACAACGGCACGATGCGATCCGCGCGCAGCCAGCAGCGCTGCTCTTCAAGCCAAATCGGGTTGGTGAAGTGGTGCAGCGTGATCATCGGCTCGATGCCGCGCTCGCGCAGCGCGCGCACCATCGCGCGGTAACGCTCGAGCGCAGCCTCATCGAAGTGCCCCTCGCGCGGCTCGATGCGGCTCCATTCGACTGAAAGGCGATGCGCGTTCTGCGCGAGCGTCACCATCCAGTCGAAGTCAGCCTCAGCGTTGCGCCACCAGTTGCATGCGATGCCGGAAGTGTCACCGTTGACGATGCGCCCCGGCTGCTGTTCCCACTGCCACCACTGGTTGTTGGTGTTGTAGCCCTCGACTTGGTGCGCTGCGGTGGCAGTACCCCAACGAAACCCCTGCGGGAAGGCGAGAAACCCCTGTGGCATGGCGCATGTCAGCCAAGCAACCGCAAATGTCAGAGGCGCGTCTTCAAGCCGCCAAGCCGCTTGTGCGATGCACCTTACGCGCAAGCTGATACAGCATCCAGCGCAGCGGCGCGATCACGCGCACCCATGCCCCAACATGCCGCACAACCTGCCCACCGAAGCCGCGCTTGAAACGATACACGCCCCACAACCCATCACTGCGCTGCTCGAATTGCGCTTCGAGCGTCTGTTCGTCTTCGTCAGGAACGCCCCACAGGTCGTAGGTTTTGCAGCCGCATTGTCGCGCCCAGCGCATCGCTTCCCATTGCAGCAGATAAGTGGGCATCAGCTCGCGGTGCTGGTTGCTGCTCGCGCCGTACAGGTATGTTGCGCGCTCACCGACTACGGTCACCACCAACGCAGCCAGTGGCTGGTCTTGATATTCGGCGATGAGCAAGCGCGCGGGCGGTTGCTCGCCGTAAGTAAACAGCTCAAGGAAGTCGCGGTAGTAGCGCGCAGGGTGGATAGTGAAGCCGTCGCGCTCCGCGGTGGTCTTGAGCAATGCGTAGAACAAGTCCGCGTCATCAGGTGTCCCCACGCGCACGCGCACACCGCGGCGGCGCGCCAAGCCAATGTTGTAGCGCGTTTTGGGCTTCATCGCAGCAAGCAAATCAACTTCCTCATCCACATCGAGGTTGACCCAGATGGTGCGGCGCGGCTGCACGTGAAAGTCCAGCGGAGCGAACCCAAGGCGCGTCAGTTGAGCACGATCAGCTTGTGTGTCGAGCAGATCGGGTTCGATTACGAGGGCGAAGGCGCCGTTGGCGCGCGCTGCCTCGAAGGCGCGCTGCAACACGCGCTGCACGTGATCAGGGTTGTCCCAGTTCACCACTGGTCCGCGCGGCACGTAGGCGACCCGACCCAAGCCAAAGGGCAAACGGCGCATGAGCAGCAGCGCCACGCCGATCAGCTCGCGCTGCGGCAAGTGCACGCTGACGCTCACTACGCCCCAGCCGTGATTGCCTTTGAGCCGACCCCAGCGCTGGGTCTGCAGGACATGCCCGTGGGGATGGCGGCGCACGAAGGCATCCCACTCGAACGCAGCGATCTCTTGCACCCGCGTGCGCGCGGGAAAGCGCTCCGACTGCATGGCTTTCGTGATCGTATTCAAAAAGGCGAAGCAGCCGCCTTCGCCTGCTTCGCCTCCCTGATGCGATCGGGGAACCGGGATTTGAACCCGGGACCTCTGCGACCCGAACGCAGCGCGCTACCAGGCTGCGCCATTCCCCGAGGTTGCTCTGGTATTCTACTACAGCAGCACCTTGCGCTTTTTGCTTTCAGCATGCCCAGCCTGCGGAGCTTACGCCTTGAGAGGCACCTAGCGCGCAACAACGCGCATGCAAAGCCCACCACGCGGGCGCAATGTGACCATAGGCTCTGGCTCTACGCGTTGCCCAGGTGCGAGGACGAAGCGGAACCGCTGCGCCACCGTCGCCAAGATCAGGCGCGCCTCCATCATGGCAAACGCGTTGCCAATGCACACCCGTGGGCCGGCACCAAAGGGCAGATATGCAAGACGCGGCAGGTGCTTCTCTAGGTCGCCAAGCCAGCGCTCAGGCATGAACGTTTCAGGCTGCTCATACCAGCGCGGGTCGCGATGAACGGTGTAGGGGGCAATCAGAATAGTACGCCCCTTCGGGATGCGATGCCCGCCGAGTTCCACATCGGCGATCGGCTCGCGCGCCGTCACGTAGGCTGCAGGGTATAGCCGCAGCGTCTCTTTCACCACTGCCTCTGTGTAAGGCAAGCGCGGCAAATCGTCCACAGTGGGAGCGCGCCTGCCCAGCACGCGATCTAGCTCGTCATGGAGGCGTGCTTCAACATGAGGATGTTTTGCCAGCAGATACCAAGCCCAGCTCAGCGTGTTCGCCGTGGTCTCATGCCCGGCGACGATGAGGGTGAACGCCTCATCGCGGGCTTGCACATCGGTCATTTGCCCCGTCTCGTCCACAGCCGACAGCATCATGGAAAGCAAATCACCACGGTCGTGCTTGCTTTGGCGATAGCGCGCCACGAAGCGCGCGATGAGTTGGTCGATCACTTGCACGGCACGCTTCAGCTCACGATTGGCTGGCGTCGGTAGCCAAGTGGGCAGGCGAAACAGCGTCTTGAACATTGCCCCCACGTGTCTCTGCCCCACGTCCACAGCATGCCCAACAGCATCACGCTCTTCAGGCGAAAGCGCTTCGCCGAAGAGCGTGCGGATGACGATCTCGAGCGTCAGCGTCATCATGTCGTGATCCACGCGCCGTTGTTCGCCGGGCTGCCACGTATGCATCGCCTCGAGCGTGCACTGCACCATGGTCTCGGCGTAAGCTGCAATGCGAGCCGCATGGAACGCAGGCTGCAGGAGGCGTCGCTGCCGCTTCCAGAGGTCACCGTCGCTGATGAGCAAGCCCTCACCGAGCAAGGGGCGCAGCACAGCTTTGGTGATGCGCGTCTTGGAGTAGCGGCTAGCGTCGCTCACCAGCACGTGATGGAGAAGATCGGGATGATTGATGAAGTAGGTGCGGAAGGGTCCGAAGTCGAACTGCACGAAGTCGCCGTACTCGCGCGCGAGGTGCAAGAGGAAGCCAGGGAGATCGGCGCGAAACGCACGAAGGTTGCGCCACGCAGCACGCACCCCGCAGGGTCCGGGCAGCGTCGCAGGGACGTTAGGCGTGAGCGAAGAGGTTGTGGTCGTCATGCGCAGCAGCAAATGTAAAGCACCGCGCCCTGCAGAGGCGCGGTGCTTCACGCAACATTCAGCCGTGGGCGCGCACTTTCGCACCTAAGTTGGGAAGCCGCCACTTGTAGTTGCAACGCCGCGCTCCGCAGCGATGCGCTGCTCGTAACCGCTGGCTTGTAGCGCCGCGATGGGGTCTGGGTGTAGGCCCATTTCTTCACGCACGCGCGCGAGCAGCGGTCGCACGTCGGTCTCGAAGGCGTCCATCAACACGCGATTTGCGCCGAGCACATCGTTCTCCGCTTGGCGCTCGCGCAGCGCTCTACGGTCCACGATCAGCGCCTTGGCGTAAGCGATCTGGATGTTCACCACGCTCTGCACCATCGCCGCGATTTTCGGCTCGAGATAGTGGCACTGGTCGATCATATAAGCCACATCGCGCGCAGCGTCCTCAGCCGCGACCAGCTCATTGAAAATCAAGAACAGCTCAAGCGGGTTGATGGTGCCGACGATGAGGTCGTCGTCACCATACTTGCGGTTGTTGAAGTGAAAGCCACCCAGCTTGCCTTCGTCGAGCAGCGTCGCAACGATGTGCTCGATGTTGGCGCCTTGAGGATGATGACCGAGATCGACCAATACTTGCGCCTTCGGACCGAGCTTGAGGCAAATGGCGTAGGCTTGCCCCCAATCAGCGATGTCAGTGTGGTAGAACGCCGGCTCGTAAAACTTGTATTCGATAAGCATGCGCATGTTCTCCGGCAGCGCGGCATACACCTGCCTGAGGAAGTCAATCATGCGATGTCGGCGCTCGACGAAAGAAGCCTGACCGGGATAATTGGTGCCGTCGGCATACCACAAGCTGAGGATGCTCGAGCCGACCTTCTTGGCGATCTCGATGCACTCCAGATGGTGATCCAGCGCAGCCTGGCGCACCGCGGCATCGGCATTGGTGATGCTGCCCCACTTATAGAGGTCGGCTTGGAAGGTGTTGGTGTTGACGGCGCCGATGCGCAATCCTTGTGAGGCAGCGAATTCGCGCGCGGCGTCCCAATCGTCCACTTTGTCCCATGGGATGTGAATGGCAATTGAGGGGCACACGCCGGTCAGCTTGTGCACCATGCCGGCGTCGGCGATCTTCTCGTGTAGCGTGCGCGCAGCGCCGGGCCACGCATAAGTCTTGAAGCGCGTGCCGGTGTTGGCGAAGCCCCAAGAGGGCAGCTCGATATGCTGTGCCTTCAGACGCGCCTTGACGTGTTCCACATCGATGCCCTTGGCGGCAAGGTGCTCAGCAAGGTGTTGATAGGCTTCTGCGGACATAGCGAGAACTTGTCAGCGATCAATCGAGGTGGAACACTTCTTCGAGCATGATGAAGCTTTGATCAGCAGGCTTGCCGCCGGTGTTCTCGAACAGGTCTTTCATGTACTCCTGCCAGCGCCTGTTTACTTCGCGCTGTGCCATGCCCTCAAGTGCGGCTTTGAAGTCCGGCGTCTCGACGTAGAAGAATAGCGTGCCGTCGGTGTGCATGAAGATGGAGTAGTTGTGCCAGCCCGTCTCGCGCAAAGCTTGCAGCATCTCGGGCCAGACTGCCTTGTGACGTGCCTTGTACTCCTCTATTCTGTCTGGCTTGACTTTGAGCATGAATCCAACGCGCTGCATGGCATTTCTCCTCGAGAGCGGTATTGTGGATCAAAGCGGCAGAATCTGCACTTGCGGGAGCAGCTTGAGCACTGCCTCGCGCGTCAGCTCGGCAGTGCCGATGAAGCTGACGGTGGCGCTAGCGGCAGCAATCGCCCAGCGCAGCGATTCCTCAAGCGGCCAACCCTTTGCCAATCCCATCGCCAGCCCAGCGACCATGGCGTCGCCTGCACCTGCGGGGTTCGCCAGCGGCACGGGCAGAGGCAAGGCGCGCCATGCGCCAGTCGCGGTGATCGCCAGCGCGCCTTCTGCGCCAAGCGAAGCGAGGACGTTGCTGCCGAACATGTGATGTACGCGGCGAGCAGCGTGCAGCGCATCAGCGAGCGTATGCACTGGCTGCCCACTGAGCAACTCGAGCTCTTCACGATTCGGCTTCACCCACGTCGGAGCGGCGCGCGCGCCGTGGCGCAACACCTCACCGCTGGCGTCGAGCACCACTGGCAACCCACGCTCTTTCGCCTCCACGACCAACTCTGCGGACAGCGTTGGCGACACACCAGCAGGCACGCTGCCGCCGAGCACCACGCAGCGCGCCTCGCTGAGGTGGGCTGCAAACTTCTCGTGCAGCGCGCAAATGTGCTCTAGACGCACCCGCAGCGCCTCGGCAGTGATGGTGGTATGCGTTTGATCTTCCTCGCCGAGGATCACGACGTTCCAGCGCATCTCGCCTTCGACTTCAACAAAGTCCGTATGCACGCCGCGCTGGCGTAGCTGCGCGACGAAGCGCCGCCCATCTTCGCCAGCGACGAACCCGAGCGCGACCGTAGGATAGCCAAGCGCCGCTGCTACCAACGAAGCGCACACGCCTTTGCCGGCTGGGCTGATCACTGCTGGCTGGCTGCGGAGCGTGCGGTTGGGCACTAGGCGCGGCACACGCAGGATGCGGTCAATTGCAGTGTTGGGCGTTACCGTGAGGAGCATGCGCGCGCAATTCTAAAGGCGGGCCTGTGCCCGTGGCAACCTCGGAGCGGGCAGCAGTGCCAATTGTGAGCAAAGCGCATTAAAATAGAGGCGCTCCACGCGGAGAGATGCCGGAGTGGTCGAACGGGGCGGTCTCGAAAACCGCTGTGGGGCTTAGTCCCCACCGTGAGTTCGAATCTCACTCTCTCCGCCTGTCGTGCTTCACGCGCTGCGTTTGAGCAGCGCGTTTTTCATTACCCTCGCGGTAAACTTGCGCGCACGGCATGCGTGTGCTGATCACCGGCATGGCTGGCTTCGTGGGGCAACACCTTGCGCGGCTGCTCATCGAGGAAACACACTGGACGCTCATCGGTGTCTCGCGCGATGCGACGGGCGATCGCCAACATCCGCGCGTGCTTTGGTGGCAGCTAGACTTGCGCGACAGCGACGCCGTGAATCGCCTGCTGCGCTACGAGCGCCCAGACATCATTGTTCACCTTGCCGCGCAAGCGCATGTGCCCACAGCGTGGAAAGACCCTTGGGGCACTTACGAGAACAACCTTAAGGCAACCGTCAACCTTTTCGAGGCGATTGTGGCGAACCAACTCGCGCCGCGCGTGCTGCTCGTCTCTAGCAACGAGGTGTACGGGCGACCAGAGAGCGAGGCAGACCTGCCCTTCACCGAGTCACGGCCGCCGCAGCCCACTAATCCTTACGCCGTGAGCAAGGCGGCGCAGGAGCTGATTGCGCTGCAGTATCGCCGCAGCCATGGGCTGGACGTGGTGATCGCGCGGCCGTTCAACCACATCGGACCCGGGCAGGATGCGCGCTTCGTCGCTGCAGACTTCGCGCGGCAGATCGCCGAGATCGAAGCAGGCTTGCGCGCGCCAGTCATGCTGTTGGGCAACATGGCAGCGCAACGCGACTTCACTGACGTGCGCGACGTGGTGCGCGCCTACCTCGCGCTGATCCGCCTCGGCGACCCAGGCGTGGCTTATAACGTATGCAGCGGGCAACCACGCTCGATCCAAGCGCTGCTCGACGCGCTGCTGGCGCTCACCTCTGTGAAGATCGAACAACGTACCGACCCGAGCAAGTTCCGCGCAGCCGATACGCCGATCAGCTACGGCGACCCCACGCGCATCCGCGAAGCAACTGGCTGGCTGCCGCGCATCCCCTTTGAGCAGACGCTTGCAGATGTGCTCAACGATTGGCGCGCGCGCGTGAAACAATCCCTGCCCTGAGGGGAAGCAACGATGACGAGAACGGCTCTGATTACTGGCATCACCGGCCAAGACGGCTCCTACCTCGCTGAGTTCCTGTTGGAAAAGGGCTACCGCGTGGTCGGCATGGTGCGCCGCACCAGCACCGTGAACTTCGACCGCATTCGCCACATCCAGGATTACATCGAACTCGTGCAGGGCGATCTGCTCGATCAGTCTTCGCTGATGGATCTCATCCGCGAGTATCAGCCAGACGAGGTTTACAACTTAGCAGCGCAATCCTTTGTGCCTACCTCGTTCTCGCAGCCGGTGCTCACTGGCGAGTTCACTGCGCTGGGCGTGACGCGCATCCTCGAGGCAATTCGACACGTGAAGCCGGACACGCGCTTCTACCAAGCCTCGTCGTCGGAGATGTTTGGCAAGGTCGTGGAGGTGCCGCAGCGCGAGACCACTCCTTTTCACCCGCGCAGCCCCTACGGCGTTGCCAAAGTGTACGGTCACTGGATCACAGTGAACTACCGCGAGAGCTATGGCATGTTCGCGTGCAGCGGCATCTTGTTCAACCACGAATCGCCACGTCGCGGCCTGGAGTTCGTCACGCGCAAGGTGTCGCATGGCGTGGCGCGCATCGCGCTCGGGCTGCAGCGTGAGTTGCGCCTGGGCAACCTCGAGGCGCGGCGCGACTGGGGCTTCGCCGGCGACTACGTGCGCGCCATGTGGCTGATGCTGCAGCAGGACAAGCCCGACGACTACGTGATCGCAACAGGCGAGACGCACTCCGTGCGCGAGCTGTGCGAGGTGGCGTTCAGCTACGTGGGCTTGAACTGGGAGGACTACGTGGTGGTTGATCCGAAGTTCTACCGCCCCGCCGAGGTTGACCTACTGATCGGCGACGCAAGCAAGGCGCGGCACATGCTTGGCTGGCAGCCCACTGTCACCTTCGAGCAACTGGTGCACATGATGGTCGAGGCAGACTTGCGTGCGCTGCGCGAGGCAATGCGCTGACCGTACAATCAGCGCAGGCTCACTGCACACACGGGAGAACGCCATGAGCGACATCAAGTTCGGTACAGACGGCTGGCGCGGGCGCATCGCAGAGGATTACACCTTCGCCAACGTGCGTCGCTGCGCACACGGCTTCGCGCAATACATCCTCGCGCGCGCGCCGAAGGGCAAGAAGCCCACAGTGGTCATCGGGCATGACAAGCGTTTCCAAAGCGAGGATTTCGCTGCTGCGGCTGCGGAGGTGCTAGCAGCTAACGGCATCAAGGTCTGGCTCACCGACGGCGCAACGCCAACGCCGACCATCGCCTTCGCCGTGATCGCCAAGGGGGCGCTCGGCGCAATCAACATCACCGCCAGCCACAACCCGCCGCAAGACAACGGTTTCAAGGTGCGCGGCAGCACCGGCGGCGCGGTGGACCCCGAGGGCTTGAAGGAGATCGAGGCAAACATCCCCGCGCCCAACCAACCTGTGCCGACCCTCGACTTCGACGCTGCAGTGAAGAAGGGCTTGATCGAGCGCTTCGACCCAAGCGCGGAGTACATCCAGCAGCTCAAGCGATTGGTGAAGGTCAAGCCGATCAAGGACGCCGGCTTAAAGATCGTCGTGGACGCAATGTGGGGCAACGGCGCAGGTTGGTTGCCGCGCCTGATCGGCGGCGGCAAAACCGTGCTGCACGAGATCCACAACACGCGCAACCCCATCTTCCCAGAGATGCGCCGCCCTGAACCCATCCCGCCCAACGTAGACGTCGGCTTACGCACCACCAAACAGCTCGGCTACGACGCCTGCTGCATCACTGATGGCGACGCGGATCGCTGCGGCTTTGGCGATGAAAACGGGCGGTTCATCAATCAACTGTGGGTATATGGTTTGCTGGCGCTTTACCTGCTCGAAATTCGCGGCAAGCGCGGCGCGATTGTGAAGACGCTCAGCACCACCAGCATGCTGGAAAAGCTCGGCAAGCTCTACAACGTGCCTGTGTTTGAGACTGGAGTGGGCTTCAAATACGTCGCGCCGAAGATGCTGGAGACGCAAGCGATGATCGGCGGCGAGGAGAGCGGCGGATTCGCCTTTGGCGGGCATGTGCCAGAGCGCGATGGCATCCTCGCTAACTTGTTCCTGCTCGACTTCATGGTGCAGACTGGCAAGAAGCCGAGCGAGCTCGTGGAACTGCTCTTCGAAAAAGTAGGACCTCACTACTACGACCGAATTGACACTCCCATTGATGCCGCCAAGCGCGAGGCGATCAAGGCAAAACTCGCTCAAGCCCAGCCAAGCCGCATCGCAGGCGTGGAAGTTGTCGGCAAAAACATGACCGATGGCTACAAGTTTTTGCTTGCTGATGGCGGCTGGCTGCTGATCCGCATGAGCGGCACCGAGCCGCTGATGCGCGTGTATTGCGAGACCACTAAGAAGAAGCTGGTGCGCGCGATCCTCGAAGAGGGCACCAGGCTGGCGCAAGTGTGAGCGCTGCCGTTGTGCTGTTCGACACGCACTGCCATCTCGATACGTCTGCCTTCGATGCAGACCGCGACGCTGTGCTGGCGCGCGCACACGAAGCAGGTGTAGCGCACTTCGTCAACCCCGCTTACGACCTCGAGAGCAGCCGGCGCGCCGTCGCGCTGGCGCAGGCGCGAGACGGTGTGTTCGCCGCAGTGGGCGTGCACCCCAACGAAGTGGGCAGCTTCAACGAAGCAGCGCTTGAGACGCTGCACGCGCTGGCGCGCGCGCCACGCGTCGTCGCCATCGGCGAGATCGGCTTGGACTACCATTGGGACAAGACCACGCCGCAGCAGCAAGCTGCGGCGTTCATCGCCCAGCTCGATCTCGCGCGACGCTTGAGTTTGCCGGTGATCGTGCACTGCCGCGAGGCGTACGACGATTGCTTGGCGCTGCTCGCTTCACACGGGCGCGACTTGCCGCTAGTAATGCACGCCTTCAGTAGCGAGCTATCTCACGTGCGCCGCGCGCTCGATCTCGGCTACAGCATCGGTATCGGCGGGCCGGTCACCTACCCCAAGGCGCATGGGCTGCGCGAGGTTGCCGCCTACGTGCCCGCTGACCGATTGCTCATCGAGACCGACGCGCCTTACCTGCCGCCGCAGGGCAAACGCGGTCAACGCAACGAGCCAGCGTACTTGACGCTCATCGCGCGCGCAATTGCAGAGGTGCGCCATGTCTCGCTCGAAGAACTCGCTGCGCAGACCACGCACAACGCATGCGCGCTGTTCCGCCTCCCCTCGTGAAAAAAAACGCGCCATGGGAACTTGTCTCCCATGGCGCGATCTTTGCTGTTGACGCAGATCCGCGAGCGGAGCGCTACATCATGGCTCGCATGATCCCTTCGAGGCTCTCGCGCGGAGGGCGCAACTTCGACTCGGGCAAGTATGCAAGCGGCGTGTCGCCAAGCCGAAACGTCTCTGCAAGGTTCGGTCGCTCGCCGTTGATGTAGATCAAGCCGGTGATGAAGAGCTGCTTGTCGTGTGCCTCCATCAGCAAGCGCAGCGCCGCTTCCTTGTCGGTTGGATCGTGGCTGCCGTCTAGCTTCTTCAGCACGATCTTCGAGCCATCGAACATCTCGACTTCCTTCACCTCACCCGGCTCGTATTCCACGCGGATTTCCTCTTGCGCCATGATGAACCCGAAGTCGTTGATGCGCTCGTCGTGGCTCTTGCCCCACGAGTAGCTCTTCGTGGAGTCCTCATGATTGTTGAAGGTGACGCAAGGGCTGATGATGTCAATGACGGCTGTGCCACGGAAGCTGAAGGCAGCCTTGAGCAGCTCCACCACCTGCTTGGGATCGCCAGCGAACGAGCGCGCGACGAACCCCGCGCCAGCAACGATAGCGAGGTGGCACAGGTCAAGAGGCGGAAACTCGTTAACGCCCGCGTGCTTGAGCTCTTGCCCGAGGTCGGCTGTGGCGGAGAACTGCCCTTTGGTCAAGCCATACACGCCGTTGTTCTCAATGATGTATACCATGCGCAAGTTGCGGCGGATGACGTGCAGGAACTGACCAATGCCGATGCTGCCGGTGTCGCCGTCACCACTCACGCCAAGCCCAATCAGCTTATGGTTCGCCAGCAGCGCGCCCTGCGCCACTGAGGGCATGCGCCCGTGCAGCGCGTTGAAGCCAAACGAGCGGCTGAGGAAGTAAGCTGGCGACTTGCTGCTGCACCCGATGCCGCTGAACTTGACGATGTTCTCCGGCTTCAGCCCAAGCTCGTAACACGCTGTGATGATCTGCGAGGAGATGGAGTCGTGACCGCATCCATTGCACAGGGTGGACTCCAAGCCCTTGTAATCTAGCTTGCTCAAGCCAATGCTGTTGAGCGCAGCGGCGCGCACGGGCGCGGGCTTGGTCGTTGCGCCATTGCCGCCGTTGGTGGTGATGGTCGCTGTTGCCATCGTTCAACCCTCCCGCTTGTAGGTCTCTTGATACAGGATAGCCTCGCTGATCCAACGCGCGGAGAGCGGCAAGCCATCCAGCTTGTGGATCGAGCGCACCTTCGCTGCGTCGTGTGGGGCGTGCAACTGCACCAGTTGCGCAAGCTGTCCCTCGGCGTTGACCTCAACCACGTAGATGCGCTTGTGCGCGGCGAGGAACAGCGTGGTGTCCTCGTTCATCGGCAGCGCGCGCAGCCGTAGGTAAGAGGTGAGCACACCTTGCTGGCGCAGCAGATCGCGCGCCTCTTGAATGGCTGGGTCAGTCGAGCCAAAGCCAATGATGCCGACTTCGGCTTCAGGGTCAAGCTCCACCACGGGGCGCGGCATGAGCTTGCGCGCGGTCTCGAACTTGCGCTGCAGGCGCAGCATGTTGTTCTCCCAGTCCTCAGGGCGCTCCGAGAGCAGCGCGCGCTCATTGTGCCCAGAGCCGCGCGTGAAGTAAGCGGCGAAGGGGCTTTGATTGCCCGGCAAAGTGCGCCAGCCGATGCCGTCGCCGTCCACGTCTTTGTAACGTGCGAAGCCTTTAGAGGCGTTGACCTGCTCCTCGGTGAGCACCTTGCCGCGATCCATCGGCTGGTCCGGATACTCAAACGGCGGGCTCATCCATTGGTTCATGCCGAGGTCGAGATCGCTGAGCACAAAGATGGGTGTCTGCAGCCGCTCTGCGAGGTCGAACGCGCGCCAGCCGAACTCGAAGCACTCCGCCACATTGCCTGGCAGCAACACAGGGTGCTTAGCATCCCCATGACCGAGGTAGTGCACCTTGAGGATGTCGCCCTGCGAAGTGCGCGTGGGCAATCCAGTCGCCGGCCCAACGCGCTGCACGTCCCAGATCACTGCAGGGATCTCAGCGAAGAACCCCAATCCAGCGAACTCCGCCATGAGCGAAATGCCTGGGCCGGACGTGCTCGTCATAGCGCGCGCGCCTGCCCACCCAGCGCCCATCACCATGCCGAGCGCGGCGAGCTCGTCCTCAGCTTGCACGATGGCGTAGGTGGGACGCTTCGTCTCAGGGTCGAGCCGCAATTTGGGCAGGTATTGATAGAGCGCATCGGCAAGGCTAGTGGCAGGCGTGATGGGATACCACGCGACGAACGTCACGCCGCCATAGATCGCGCCGAGCGCCGCAGCCGTGTTGCCGTCAATCAGGATCAGCCCTTTGGTCTTGTCCATGCGCTCAACGCGGTAGGGGTCGGTTTTGATCAAGTGCTCCGACGCCCACGCGAGCGCAGCGCGCACAACGCGCATGTTGGACTCCACAGGCTTTGGCTTGCCCTTGAAGTGATACTTCAGGGCAGCTTCAACTTCGTCCACGTCAATGCCCAGCAGGTAGCACAGCGCGCCGACGTACACCATGTTTGCCACGTAAGTGCGCAGCTTGGGGTCGCTCTCATGGGCGCGCGCCAGCTCCTTAACAGGAATGGCGTAGTAATGAATGTCGTTCCGCTGGATTGGCAAGCCGATGTCATCGGCGTAGATGAACACACCACCAGGCGCCACCGCAGCGTGATCTTCCAGCGCCGACTCGGGGTTCAGCGACACCACGATCTCGGTGGTGTCGCGGCGCGCGATGTAGCCATCCTTGCTCACGCGGATGAAGTACCACGTCGGACGCCCTTGAATGTTAGAGGGGAAAACGTTCTTGCCGCTGACAGGGATGCCCATCTTAAAGAGGGCACGCAGCAGCGCAAGGTTAGCAGTTTGGCTCCCCGAGCCGTTCTTGGTTGCCACCATGATCGAGAAGTCGTTGACAATCGGCTCGCTCATGGTTGGCACACTGGCTTGCGGGTTGACGCCGATCTCCTTAGGGGGAAGGGGAGTGGTCACGTCTCTCAGCATGGGCATGCTCCTTGAACCGTCGCGGGTTCAAACACATTTCACGGCTAACGCTCCTTCACTGACGCTATTGCTTCAGCAGGTGTTCGCTGCGCACGCCGCTGAGCACGCGGCGTTGGTCGGCGCTGAAGAAGCTTCGTATGTTGGATGAGCAATTGGTGGGCTTTGTCCACCTCGCCAGCGATGATCGCCTCAACGATCCCTTCGTGGTAGGTCCAAACCTCGTGCAGGTAGTCGTAGTCCGAAAACACGCTTAGCCCTTCGGCTTCGTAGGCATCCCAGTAAGCCTCGAGCAAGCCTTTGACGAAGGGATTGTTCAAGCGTCGGAAGATAGTGAGGTGCAGGGCGCGGTGCTCAGCATGCGGAATGCGTGGCGGATGCTCGTCGAGCTTCTGCCACGCGCGCGCCACTAACTCGCGCAGCTCACGATGATCCTCTGGCGTGAGCAGCCCTACCGCTTCGTGGAAGAACGCAAATTCGATGTGGTTGCGCAGCTCACTGTATGCCTCGAAGAGGTGGCGGTTGCATGCCAGCGCGAACATCAGGCTAGCGCGCACTGCAGGCGCAAAGTCATACTCCATTACGCGAATCCCAGTGCGCGGGCGCACTTCCACCAACCCCAGCACGCGCGCCACTTCAAGCTGCTCACGCAGCTTGCCAATGCTCACGTCCAACTCATCGCTCAGCTTCTCTAGCGGCGGAAGCTGGTCGCCCGGCTTCAGGCAGCGGCTTGTGATGTAATCTAGGAGCTCCGACTCGTAAGCGCGTGGCATATCAAAGCGTCTAACGATTTAGATTAATTGGATAAATCTACATCTTGATTCTAGTAGCGTTGTGCCGATTGTCAACTGCTAGCGTGGCTTTTTAAGGTTGTGGCGAGGGCAAACGCGCGAGAAGCAAAAATCCCCTGCACTGCGGTGCAGGGGATGAGCAATGCCTGAGGCAAGGCTTCGGCTTCAGCGGAACGGCGGCGCGTAGAGAAGACCGCCCTTCAGGTAGGACTCGTTCGGGCCGCGCGGGATGTACGTCTTGGTGTTCGGACCCAAATTGCGATCGTAAATCTCGGCGTAATTGCCGACGAGCTTGATAATGTTGTAAGCCCAGTCCTTGCTCAAGCCGAGCTTAGCACCAAGGTCGGTCTTCTCATCGCTCCCGAGGAGGCGTTTCACCTCTGGGCGCGTGTCGTTGGCGCGCACGTCGTCCACGTTCTGCGAGGTGATGCCGAACTCCTCCGCCGCGAAGGTAACAAACACCGTCCACTGCACGATATCGAACCACTGGTCATCACCTTGGCGGACCATGGGGCCGAGTGGCTCCTTGGAGAGCGTCACGTCGAGGATGACGTGGTCATCAGGGTTGGGCAACACGGAGCGGCGCGAGACCAAACCAGACTTATCCGTTGTGACCGCGTCGCAGCGCCCCTCAGCGTAGGCAGCGAAGGTGCTGTTCGCATCCTCGAAGACCGCCGGCGTGTACTGCAAGTTGCGCGCCGCCATTTGGTCAGCGAGGTTCAGCTCGGTGGTAGTCCCCTTCTGCACGCAGATGGTGGCGCCGTTCAGGTCCTCCAGTTTGGTGACGCCGGAGTTCTTTGGCACCATGATGCCCTGACCATCATAGAACGTGGTGGCGACGAAGTTGCCGCCGTTGTCGGTGTCGCGCGTGAGCGTCCAAGTGGTGTTGCGGATCAGCACGTCGATCTCGCCGCTTTGGAGCGCGGGGAAGCGCTGCTCCGCTGTCAGCGGGCGATACTCTATCTTGCTCACGTCGCCGAAGATGGCGGCTGCGAGCGCCTTGCAGAAGTCAATATCAAAACCGCTGAAGTTGCCGTTCGGGTCCACGAAGCCGAAGCCTGGCACCTGACTGTTCACGCCGCAGATCAACCGACCGCGATCCTTGATTGCCTTGAGGGTGGCACCGAAGCCCGAGGGCACGCTGGGCGCTGCCGGAGCCGGCGTCGCCGCAGCTGGCGCTGCAGCCGGCGTGACCGTTACTGGCACCTCAACGACGCGTGTGACCTCGACCACGCGTGTGACCTCGACGGTCTGCGGCTGACCCGTCTGCGCCGCAGGCGCAGCGCAAGCAGCGAGCAGCAACGAGGCAGCGACGAACCAAACAAGTGATGAATGGTGACGAAGCTTCATTTAAATACCTCCAAGACGCAAGTTTACCGAGGTTGGCGGCGGAATTATAAGAGCCTGCGCTCTCTGCTGACGCCCGCTCGAACGCGTCTTGCCCGCTCCTCGGAGGACTTCATCGCCGAGTTCGGAGCACGCGGCACGAGGTGAGCAGGCTTCTCTCGCTGGTGTTGTGCTATACTTTTCGCCGCGCTACCTTAGCTCAATCGGCAGAGCACTCGCTTCGTAAGCGAGGGGTTTCGGGTTCGACTCCCGAAGGTAGCTTCCCCGCAAATGTTAAAAAATGCCCTCTTCAGTGGTAGAATAGTGGGTTAGAGAAGGAGCTAGGTAAGGTAAGCGATGGCACTAAGCAAGAAAGAGAAGGCAGCGATCATCGCTAAGTTTGCCACTGCCCCAGGGGACACAGGTTCCTCGGCAGTGCAGGTGGCGCTGTTGACGCAGCGCATCAATCGCCTGAATGAACACCTCAAGGTGCACAAGCACGACCGTAGCTCGCGTTACGGCTTGATCAAGCTGGTGGGGCAGCGGCGCGCGCACCTCAAATACCTCGCCGCACAAGACCCCCAGGCGTATCGTGAGCTGTTGGCGAAGCTTGGCTTGAGGCGGTAATGTGGAGAAACAATCAGCCCTGTCGCGTTTGGCAGGGCTGATTTGTCAAATCATGGCTGCGGAGAACGCGCGTAGAAGTTAGAGGATTGCCGACTTGCTTCAGCCTAAGTCGGCAGCCCTCTAACCTCTAGCCGTTCTCCGCAGTGGAAGTTGAGTCGTGTCATGTCTAAACAGCTGCTGGAGAACATGGAACAGCTTCAGACCTTTTCCCCTGCCGAATCTCTGATCGTGCCGGCGGAGAAGCCGGCAAAGCACGTCTACGAAGCCTTCGTTGGGAACCACAAGATCGTCATTGAGACCGGCCATTTGGCAAAGCAAGCCGGCGGCGCAGTGACCGCACGCATGGGCGACACCATGGTGCTCGCCACGGCGACCATGGCGAAGACGCCGCGCCAAGGCATTGATTTCTTCCCGCTTAACGTCGAGTATGAGGAGCGGCTTTATGCTGCTGGGCGCATCCCGGGCAGCTTCTTCCGCCGCGAAGGTCGCCCGCCCGAGGCCGCGATCCTCATCGCGCGCTTGGTGGACCGCCCGTTGCGCCCGCTTTTCCCAGATGACCTGCGCAACGATGTGCAGGTGATCGTCACTGCGCTCTCGCACGACCAGATCAACGACATTGACGTTCTCGCGGTGAACGCCGCCTCCGCCGCGCTCATCATCAGCGATGTGCCATTCACGACTCCAGTCGGCGCTGTGCGCATCGGGCTGATCAACGGCGAGCTGGTGATCAACCCCACCATCCCCGAGATGGAGTACAGCGACCTCGATCTGCGCGTCGCTGGCACGCGCGACGCGATCGTGATGGTCGAGTGCGGCGCAAACGAGGTTGACGAGGAGACGATGGTGCGCGCGCTCAAGCTGGCACACGAGAGCATCCAGGACTTCATCGCTCTCCAAGAGCGCATGCGCGCTGAGATCGGCAAACCTAAGGCTGATTACCCGCGATTCGGGCGCGATGAGGCGCTCAATCAACGTGTGCGCCAAGCTGTGGGCACGCGCATCCAGGAAACCTTCGCCTTGGAGCTCGAGAAGGCTGAGCGCCAAGCGATGCTCGATGCTATCGAGGGCGAGATCCTCGCACAGGTGCAATCCGAAGATGAGACGGTGAACCCAGACGAGGTGCACGCGGTGATCAAAGACGTCACCAGCGAAGTGGTGCGCCGCCGCATCCTCACTGAGGGAATCCGACCTGATGGACGCACGCCGAGGCAAATCCGCCCAATCTGGATTGAGGTGGGCGATCACCTCGCGCCGCGCGCGCACGGCGTGGGCCTATTCACCCGTGGCGAAACACAAGTGCTCTCGGTCGTCACGCTCGGGAGCAAGAGCGACGCCCAGCCGCTCGACGGTTTGCATCCCGTTGAGGAGAAACGCTACATGCACCACTACAACTTCCCGCCCTATAGCACGGGCGAGGTGAAGATGCTGCGCGGCAGCAGTCGCCGCGAGATCGGACACAGCGCCCTCGCAGAGCGTGCGTTGCTTGCTGTGCTGCCTAGCGAGGACGAGTTCCCCTACACCATCCGCGTCGTGAGCGAGGTGCTCTCGTCCAACGGCTCAACCTCTATGGCGAGTGTGTGCGGCAGCACACTGGCGCTCATGGACGCAGGCGTGCCGATCAAGGCACCAGTCGCTGGCATCGCCATGGGCTTGGTTACCCACCCTGACGGCATCGAGCATGGCTACGCTATCCTCAGCGACATTCAGGGCATCGAGGACCACATCGGCGACATGGACTTCAAGGTCGCTGGCACGCGCAAGGGCATTACAGCCTTGCAGATGGATATCAAGATCTCTGGGCTCACGCCCGAGATCCTTGCCGAGGCGCTAGCGCAGGCGCGCGAAGGTCGCCTAGCGATCCTCGACCGCATGATGGAGGTTATCAGCGAGCCGCGACCGACATTGAAGCCGCACGCGCCGCGCATCCTGATCATGACGATCGACCCCGAGAAGATCGGCACGCTGATCGGCCCTGGCGGCAAGACAGTGCGGTCGATCCAAGATCAAACTGGCGCTGAGATTGACATTCAAGAGGACGGGCGGGTGTTCATCGTCACCCCTGATGCGCAAGCCGCAGAACGCGCGCGTGAATTGGTCGCGTCGTTCACGGGCACAGTCGAGCTGGGCGGGATTTACACTGGGCGCGTCACGCGCGTGACGGAGTTCGGCGCCTTCGTGGAGATCTTCCCACGCGTCGAAGGCATGGTGCACGTGTCGCAACTCGCTGAGCGACCAGTGCGCCGCGTCGAGGATGTGGTGCGTCCTGGACAAGAGATCACTGTGATGGTGATCGCCAACGACAACGGCAAGCTGCGCCTCAGCCGTCGCGCCGTACTAGAGGGCATGACGCTTGAGGAAGCTCAGGCGGCAGATCGCGGTTTGCAACGTCGCACCAGCAGCGGCAGCGCGCCCGCGTTCGGACCGCATGCCGCTCGGGCAAGTGCTAGGCCCGCCTCGGTGGGCAAGCCGCAGTCGCGACCGCTGCCCACCAAGAAACAACGCTGAAGATTTAACACAACGCCCTCGACAGCAACGCGCAAATGGGATACAATTTGGAGCGCTGTCGGCGCAACTAAGTTCGCCGACGGCACTTTGCTGTGAGTGCAGGAATCTTGCGCTTCTGAGGAGATCCCCGACGTGAGCAACGCATCGCTGGAACTTCATCCAGACCAGGCAACCAAATTAACTGAGCAAGCTGCATCGCGCGATGGCGCAGCGCTACGCCTAGAGGATCTGAAGCCACGCATGGGCTTCAAGGGCAAAGTGCTGCGCGTCGAGCTAGGCGGCGCATTTGTGGACATCGGCGGGGTCATCGGCTTCCTCCACATCTCGCAGGTAGTCACCGCCGATGGCAAGCCCATCCTTCGCCTCGCTGATGTGCTGAAGGAAGGCGATGAGGTCCAGGTGTATGTGAAGCGCGTCAACCCTAAACAGAAGCGCGTAGATCTCACCATGCACCAACCACCCGCGTACGGCTGGGACAATCTGCAAGTCGGCACTATAGTGCACAACGCGAAAGTCGTCTCAGTCGAGAGCTTCGGGGTGTTTGTGGACTTCGACGGCCCCAAGCACGGGTTGGTGCCGTTTAACCTCATGCCTAAGGACTTCCGCCCCAAAGTGGGGGATGTGCTGGAGAAGTTGTGGGTTATCGAAGTGGACGAGCCCAAGCGCCGCATCGGCTTGACGATGATTGAGCCACCGGCGTTGCCTTGGGATCGCATTCGCAAGGGCGAGAAATACACGGGCACGGTCAAGCGCGTCGAGCGCACTGTGGCTTACGTGGACATTGGCGCTGAGCGCGAAGGTGTGGTGCGCGCCTCCTCGCTGGGCGCAAGCTACGCTGACCTGCGCGCTTTCGTCTCTCAGGGCGAGCAAGTCACGGTCAAGGTGCTGCGCGTGGATCCGGGGCGCAAGGTGCTCGAGTTAGCTCTGGATGGCGTGGACGCGCGCGATTTGGTGCTCTCCTCAGGTCCGGAGGAAGAGCTTAGCCCGTTTGCTGTTGCGCTTCAACGCGCACAACGCCTCAAGCGCATTCAGGAAACTGGCAAGACCGAATCTGAAGCTGCGCTGGCGCAGAGCGCGAATTAGCATCTCCCCCCAAACGGGCAGCGCTGGCGGCCCGCAAACTTTACTATCCCGCATGGAGCTGACCGAAGTTGAGCGCGAGCGCTTAGCCAAATTAGAGCGCCTTCGCGCCGCCGGCATCGATCCCTATCCTCCACGGGCGCAATTCCTTCGCGAGCGCATCATGGCAGCCGAAGCTGTGCGTCGCGCGCGTGGCGAACTGCCTGCCAACCCTCAGCCGATCGCTGTCATGGGTCGCATCATCTCCAAGCGGTTGATGGGCAAGGCATGCTTTGCTCACGTCGAGGACGTCAGCGGTCGCATTCAGTTTTTCGCGCGCGTGAGCGAAGATTCACTCTCACTGGAATCCTTCGAGCGCTTCGCCGATCTCGACCTCGGCGATTTCATTGAAGCGCGCGGGCATCCGATGCTCACCAAGACGGGCGAGCCGAGCCTCCGCGTAATCGCGTGGAACCTGCTCGCCAAGTCGCTGAGCCCATTGCCTTTCGCCAAAGAAGAGCGCCTTCCCGACGGCAGCGTTCGCCGCCACAGCGCATTTTCCGACCCAGAGCTGCGCTATCGTCAGCGCTACGCTGACCTCGCCGTGAACCCCGAGGTGCGGCAGATATTCATCTTGCGCGCGCGCGTGATCAAGGCGATTCGCGATTTCCTCGACAACGAGGGCTTCCTCGAAGTTGAGACGCCAATTTTGCAACCCATCTACGGCGGCGCAGCAGCGCGCCCGTTTATCACACACCACAACCAGCTTCACCAAGACCTTTACCTGCGCATCTCATTTGAGCTTTATCTCAAGCGATTGATCGTCGGCAACCTCGAGCGTGTGTATGAGATCGGCCGCGACTTCCGCAACGAGGGGGTGAGCTACAAGCACAATCCCGAGTTCACCATGCTGGAGTTCTACGCGGCTTATTGGGACATGTACGACGTGATGGATCTCACCGAGCGCTTGATCCAATACGTAGCGCGCACAGTATTGCCGCCAGAAGCCGAGGGCAAGACACACTTTCGCGGTCACACCATTGAATGGCTTCGCCCGTTCAAGCGCATCAAGCTGCGCGATGCGATCCTCGAGCGTACAGGCGTAGATTACCGCGCCTTCCCAACCGCACACGCGCTCGCCGACGAAGTGGTGCGGCGCGGCTTGCTGCCGCGCGAGGCAGTGCAAGGCAAACCTTGGGGCAAGATCGTTGATCTGCTGATCGGCGATTACGTGGAGCGCACGTTGATCGAGCCCACGTTTCTCTACGAATACCCGCGCGACATTTCGCCGTTTGCCAAAAATGTGCCTGGCGACCCCACTCATGTGGAGCGATTCGAGGGGTTCATCGGCGGCGCTGAATTGTGCAATGCGTTCACCGAGCTCAACGATCCCCTCGAGCAGCGCGCGCGCTTCCTCGCCGAGACGGAAAACGCTGAGGAGGGCGAAGCAAATCCCGTGGACGAGGACTACATCCGCGCGCTGATGTATGGCATGCCCAACACGGGCGGGTTTGGGATGGGGATCGACCGCTTGGTGATGATGCTCGCAGGCAAAGACACCATCCGCGAAGTGCTGCTCTTTCCCCACTTGCGCCAAGAGCAGTAGCGCCTGCGCAATGGCTGATCATTCCTCAGCGCGCGCTGGCTCTGGCTCGGGCAGGCGCAACATGTCTTCAGGCGCGTTGTAGTCGAACAGCTCCGCGTAGCGCCCCCAATCCACCAGCGTTTGGAACTGTCGCCGCGCCTCCTCGGGCGGGAAGTGCTCATCGAGCAGATCGGTGAAGAACTCGCCACGCATGGCGCCATTGCGCTTGACGCGCAGCGTTTGCACGATGGTGTTCATCATCGGCACGTTTGCCATCACTTGGCGGCGAAAGATTTCTTTGCTGGTCTGGATGTCCGCCTCGGCGAAGGCAGCGCCGATGGGCGTGAGCTCGATGTCACCCCCGGAAACACGCGCGAAGCCAAGCAACACCGCAGCGTCGATGATGGGTGTGAGGTCGTCTGCTTCAAGCTGGAGCTGCCCGGCGAGCGTGGGCAGGTCTTCGCGTCCGCCGCGCTCGTTGATCAGCTCCAGCAAGCCGCTGATGCCACCGGCGGTCGCGCTGGGCAACGGAGCAAGGCGCGGGCGAGCGGACGGCTGCGCTGTTGGGCGCGCGGGAGCGGGCTCGCGCACGGCAAGCTCCGGGTTGGTCATGATCGTGTAGATGTGATCCACTAGCGCCTTGAAGCGCGGGGTGGTGCGATCGCGATAGCGCGGCAGGTCCACAATGACCTCGCCGCGAATGTGACCAGGGTTGTTGCCGAGGATGATCACGCGATCGGCGAGGAACACAGACTCTTCGATGTTGTGAGTGACGAGCAGAATGCTTTGCGCTGGAAAGTTGCCCTGCTCCCAAAGCTCTGCGATCTCGCCGCGCAAGTTCTCAGCCGTGAGCACGTCCAAGCCGCTGAAGGGCTCATCCATGAAGAGCACCTTCGGCTCCATGACGAGCGCGCGGGCAAGACCGACGCGCTGCTTCATGCCGCCTGAAAGCTCGCGCGGGTAAGCGCTCTCGAAACCGTCCAGTCCAACGCGGTCAATCGCGCGTAGTGCACGCTTGTGACGCTCGGCTTCAGGCAGCCCCAAGGCTTCGAGCCCGAGCTCAACGTTCTCCAGCACAGTGAGCCAAGGCAGCAGCGCATAGCTTTGAAACACCATCGCCACATCAGGGTTCGGTCCTCGGACGGGCTTGCCACCTGCAATGACCTCACCGCTGCTGGGCGGGATCAGCCCCGCGAGGATGCGCAACAGCGTGCTTTTGCCGCTGCCGCTTTTGCCGAGCAGCGCCACCACTTCCTTTGGGTAAATGCTCAAGTTGATCTTCTCGAGCACGGTGAAGACCCCGCCATCGGGCAAGGCGAAGGACTTGGTCACATCGCAGGCTTGAATCAGTGGTTCTGGCATGGTTCAGAAACTGGGCTGGCAAAGCGACTGCGGGAACAGCTCCTACCCAACAGCTAGAAAGTGTACTTGCGCTCGGCAAGCGCGTAAAGGCGGCGCCAGAGCAAGCGATTGATCACCACCACGTAGAGCGTCATCACCACAACGCCCAGCACAATGCGATGCCAATCGCCTGTGGTGGTCGCGCGTTCGATGTAAGCGCCAATGCCGCTTGCGACAAGCGTGTGATCGCCCCAGCTCACCACCTCGGCGACGATGCTGGCGTTGAACGCACCGCCGTATGCTGTGAGCGCGCCCGTCACCCATGCTGGAAAGATCGCTGGCAAGATCAGCCGCCGCCAGAGCTGCCACTTGCGCAGGCGAAACACGCGCGCCATCTCGCGCAGCTCAGTGGGCACAGCGCGCGCGCCAGCGATCACGTTGAACAACACATACCACTGCGCGCCCAGCGACATGAGGAGGATCGCGCCGATCTCCAAGCTGAGATTGATCGCCAAAAACAGCAGCGTCGCCAATGGGAAGAGAAAGGTGGATGGGAACGAGGCAAGGAACTGCACCACTGGCTGGGCAAAACGGGCAAGACGCGGGTTGAACCCTATCGCAACGCCAATCGGCACGAAGACGAGCGACACACCGACAACGATCACAAACACGCGCAGCAGCGTTAGCGCCCCAAGCCCGAACGCGTGCAGCACCTCGCCCAAGGGCACGCCTTGCAGCACAAACGCGCCCAGCCCAATTCCAGCAGCGATCGTCACCGTAAGCAGCGCCACATTGAAGGCGCGGTCGAGAAGTCGCTGCGTGTGCAAGCCTAACCGACGCGGTGGCGGCGACGCATACTGCAAGAACGCCAACGGCGGGCGCGGAAGCTGCGCGCGCACGCTCTTCAGAGCTGTGCTCAGCCGGCGCGGCAGGGTCGAGGTGCGCAAGAAGTCGTAAAGCCAAGACCGCGGCGCTTCATCGGCTGCCGTCGCCTCAAACTTGAACTTGTCTGCCCAAGCGACGAGCGGCCGCCACAAGAGCTGATCCACCACGATGATCATCAGCGCCATTGCGAGCACCGCGAAACCAATCGCGCGCAAGTCTTGCTGGCGCACCGCCTCAGCGACGTAGGCGCCGATGCCCGGCAGGGTGTAGTCGTTGTTCAGCACTGTGATCGCTTCGCTCGCGCTCACGAAAAACCAACCGCCGCCGAAGCTCATCATCGCGTTCCATAGCAAGCCGATCATGCTGTATGGAACAGCGACCTTCCAAAATCGCTGCCATGGGGAGAGGCGATAGAGACGCGCTGCCTCGTCGAGATCGCGGGGCAAGCTGCGCAGCGAGTAGTAAAACGAGAAGGTCATGTTCCACACTTGCCCTGTGAAGATGGCGAAGATCGAGGCTGCCTCCAGCCCCAGTAGGCTGCCTGGGAAGAGTGCGATGAAGAGCGTCACCGTGGCGGAGAGAAAGCCGAGCACGGGCACAGATTGCAGCACGTCTAGGGCAGGGATGAGGATGCGCTCAGCGTATGGGTTGCGCGCAGCCAGCCCGCCCACGACGAAAGTGAAGACGAACGAGAAGAACAACGCAATGAACATGCGCAAAGTGGAGCGCAGCAGGTAGTAGGGCAAGTGGATTGGGTCAAGGCTGATGCTGGGGAGCACATCAGGCGGGCGAAAGGCGACAAACATCCCCTGCCCAACCCAAACGATGATCGCCAGCAGCGCCAACACGCCGACAAGCAACGCCACGTCGGCTACAGTGAACGGCAAGCGCCGCAGCGCTTCACGGCTCGGGAAGGTTTGCAACTGCACGTCGCCGAGTGTAACAAGCGAGAGACCCTTACATTACTGCCAAGCTCGCTGACGAATCCTGACCTGCGCAGGAACATTGCCACTTGCGCAAGTGCGACAGGTCTCTACGCAAGTCACAACGACCAAAGTAGAATCCCAAACACATGTCTAACCCTGCGCTGCGTGAGGAATCGAAGCCGGTGCTTGTCGTCGGGGATGAGGAGTGAGCCTTGATGCTGAAGCGCTGCCACGCAGTCTCGACCAACTAGCGCCCGCCTTCACTCCAAATCGCAGCCTGTAGCGACCGACCCATAGGAGACTCGGGAGGGTGCCCAAGATGGAGGATGCAGAAATCAGACAGTGGAGCGCGAAGTTTCAAAAGAAGCTGGATGAAATCTTGCCTTCAGTTAGAAACGAAGCCGACCTGCGCCGAGAGGTTGACTCTCTACTGAACCAGTTTTGCGAAGACGCCGGCGTCACCCCACTCTCTCGGACTGAATACACTCTCGCCGCCGGCCGCGCCGACGCTGTGTTCAACCGTCTGGTGATCGAATACGAACGTCCCGGCGTTCTCAAGAAGACAAAAGACAAGGCAACGCAACATGCTGTTGACCAGGTTAAGAGATACATCGAGGGTCTGGCAAGTAAAGATCGCCACAACCCGGATCGCCTAGCTGGCGTTGTGTTCGACGGTCACCTTATCATCTTCGTCCGCTACATCAGGGGTCGCTGGACTGAAGAAGGTCCCGTCGAAGTCAACCAGCATTCGCTGGAGCGATTCTTGACTTGGCTGGCAGGTCTCGCCTCTGGGATTGCCCTGACTCCGGAGAACCTCAACTGCGATTTCGCCATCACTCAACTGCGGACGCAGAACATCCTGCGCGAGCTGTTCCATGCGCTTGAACCTGCGCTTACCCAACGAGATGGAATAGTAGCCAAACTCTTTGAGCAGTGGCGGCTTTTCTTCAGCGAGGCGATTGACTACTCGGAGGCGTTCGGCGGGCGCAAACTGGAGCCACTCAAAAAGTGGGTGCGCAAGGCTGGCCTTGAGGTCAAGACCGCCGAGGAGGCAGAACGCTTCTTCTTCGTCCTGCACACTTACTTCGCATTGCTCGTCAAACTGCTGGCTTGGCTGGCGCTCTCCCGACACCTTGGCGTCAAACTGGGCACCCCGTCGTTTGCTAGCCTGGCAACTGCCGATGAGGCAACGCTGCGGCGCAGCTTGCGTGACATGGAGTCGGGCGGCATCTTCCGCGCCTACGGCATCCTCAATCTGCTGGAGGGCGACTTCTTCGAGTGGTACCTCCACGCTTGGAACAGCAAAATTGAGGGCGCCATCCGCGACATCATCAAGCGCCTCAACGAATACGACCCCACCACGTTGACCCTTGTGCCTGAGGAGACGCGCGACCTGTTCAAAAAGCTTTACCACTACTTGCTGCCGCGCGAGATACGCCACAACTTGGGCGAGTACTACACCCCTGACTGGCTAGCCCAGCGATTGCTGACACAACTGGACAACGAGCTTTTTGTCCAAGACGCGCACCACCACGAAAGCCGCCTGCGTCAAAAGCTGCTGCACACGCGCTTCTTAGACCCTGCTTGCGGCTCGGGCACTTTCCTCGTCCTCATCATCGCGCGCATGATTGAGCTGGGCAAGGCGCTCTTCGTGCCAGAACACAAATTGCTAGCGAGCATCTTGAGCAATGTCGTAGGCTTCGACCTGAATCCGCTGGCAGTGCTGACAGCGCGGGTCAACTACCTGCTGGCGATTGCCGACCTGCTAGAACATCGGCGCGACGAAGTGACTAT
>JANWUW010000060.1 GCA_025057935.1 Thermoflexales bacterium | reverse complement strand
GAATGGACAGCCACCGCAGATGATCGCGGTTGGGAGTGAGGCGCGCGCAAGCTGCTGCCCGTCATGAGCGTGCCTACTTCAGCGCGCCTCCCATTGCGCACCAAGCTCGCCTTTGGCAGCGGCGACATCGGTCCAGCGGTCGCCACTGCCATCATGAGTTTCTTCTTGTTGTATTTCTTCACCGACGTAGCACGCTTGTCGCCCGCGGTCGCAGGCTCGATCCTCTTGGTCACCAAAATCTGGGATGCGGTGAACGACCCGCTCATCGGCTTGCTCAGCGATCGGCTGCGCACGCGTTGGGGAAGGAGACGACCATGGCTGTTGTTCGGCGCTGTGCCGTTCGGGGTCGCGTTCTTCTTGCTGTTCCAGACGCCCGAGCTGGGCGAAACCGCCAAAGTGGCGTACTATCTCATCGTCTCGCTGGCGATGGACACTGCATTTACCATGGTCAACGTGCCATACACAGCGCTCACACCAGAGCTTTCCCGCGACTACGATGAGCGCACCAGCCTGAACGCCTATCGCTTCGCCTTCAGCATCACCAGCGGCTTGATCGCTGCAGTGCTCCATCCCATCCTCGTGAGCACCATCGCCGCCAGCACAGACGTGCGCACTGGCTACGCCGTTGCCGCGCTGATCTGGGCTGTGGTGTGCGCATTGCCATTCTTCATCGCCTTCGCTGGCACGCGCGAGCAGCATACGCCCGAAGAAGAAGCCCCCATGCCCTTTTGGTCGGGTTTGCGCTACGTGTTCGCCAACCGCGCCTTCCGCTACGTGGCTGGCATTTACCTGCTTTCTTGGCTGGTCGTGCAGACGGTGAGCACGCTCATCGTGTATTACATGACCTACTGGATGCGCCGTCCAGAGGCAATCTCGTTGGTGCTGCTTGCCGTGCAAGGCAGCGCGTTGATCTGGCTTTTCGTCTGGAGCGCCATCAGTCGGCGATTGGGCAAGAAGGGCGTGTATTTGGTCGGCATGACAACCTGGGTCGCAGTGTCGCTGGCATTGTTTGTGGTGCAACCAGATTGGTCGCTCGGCGCAGTGATGGCGCTGGCGGCGTTGGCGGGCGTCGGCGTGTCGGTTGCCTATCTCGTGCCATGGGCGATGTTGCCCGATGTGATTGAGTTGGACGAGCTGCAGACTGGACGACGCCGCGAGGGCGCCTTCTATGGTTTCTTCGTGCTGCTGCAGAAGCTGGGGTTGGCTGTGGGGCTGTTCTTGGTTGGGCAAGTGCTCGAGTGGTCGGGATACATGACGCCGCCGCCCAACGCTGCTGCACCCATCGAGCAACCTGAGAGCGCCTTGCTGGCAATCCGCCTCATGATTGGTCCGATCGCAGCGCTGGTGCTGATTGCGGGCATGGCTCTGGTCGCGCGCTTCCCGATCACTAGAGCGACACATGAGCAGACTTTGCGCGCACTCGCGCAGCGTCAAGCCTTATGAAGCCCACGCGCCTCCTCAAGGGGATCTTTCAGCATTTCGACGCGCACGGAAACGTCATTGCGGACGAGCGCTGGCAAATCGTGCCGCGCGCCGACGGCAGCGTGCAGCTGGATAACGAGACCACGCGCGTCGCGCCTTTCGATGAGCCACGCAGCGACTCCATGGGGCTCGCGCTCGACGCCAAGCTGAACTTGGTGAAGTTCAGCGTGCACGGGCTTTTCGGTCAACGCGAGAGCCTTGTGCGCTCCGATGCTGAGTCGCCCAATCGCGTTGTGGTGTGCTGGCGACACAAAAGCGAAGTGAACGAGTGGCGCCTGCCGTGGGACGACCAGACCTGGCTGAGCTGGAACACGCCGCTGCTGCTCATGGCAGCCGTGTGGCGGCTAGGTTTGCAGCCGGGCGAGTCGCGTACGTGGACCGTGTATGCGCTGGACGCAGTCACGTTTCGCCCTCGGCGCACAACGCGCACCTACTCGCGCCTCGACGACACGACGCACCCGGTGCGCTTCGGAACGCTGCGCCTAGCCCATTACGTGGAGGAAGATGCCGAGGGCACACGCGCTGAGTTTTGGTGCGACGAGGAGGGCTTCTTGTTCGAGTGTCGCGCGCCGGAGCTGCGCTACGTGCTCACTGCAGCTAACCTGCGGTTGACGTAGCCGTGCGCCCGCTGAGTGCTCACTCACGCGTGGGGCTTTCGCCCTCTGGTGCCTCGAGCATGCCCATTCGCTTGCGCCAGTCGTTGACGCGGTTCACCACTGCCTCTGTGCTCAACAACGTCCACATCGCAGGCCCCAGGAACACGAACAGAGGTGTGAAGAACAGCGCGATGCCCATCAGCAAACCGCCAGCAGCTAGCAACACAAGGGTGAACACAGGATTCGCGCCCGCGATGATCAGCGCGTTGCGCAGGGCGATGCGCCAGCGCTTCTCCGTCTGCTCGATGTAGAACGGCACGATGTAGAAGTTCACTACTGCCCAGAACAGTCCCGCAGCGAGCCAAGCGCCGCGCACCCATTGCACCCAGGGCTGATCACCGAAGGTCGCGCCATACCACCAGAAGTTCAGCGCGATCAGCGCTATCGCCACACCCGAAGCCGCTGCATACAGCCACGCCTTCCAGAAATGTTGGCGAAACGCTTGAAAGTAATGCTCCCAGCGAATGGCGTAGTCATTGGCAATACGGTGGCACACAGCGTGAAGCGCAACCCACGCCGGCGGGCCGGGGACGATCAGCGCCATCAGCGCAAGCGTAGCAAGGTTCATCAACACGAGGTTGAACATCTCACCCCACAAATCCTTGAAGGTCTTCACGAGCACGCGCAGCGCTTCGATCATGTCACGTGGGGCAAGCTGGGCTGGTAGAAGAATCGAGGTGCTTGGAGGTACGCTCGCAGGGTTGGCGCTGCGGCATCTTTCTGCGAGAGAAGCGGCGCCTCAATCGGCCAGGGGATAGCTAGGTCGGGGTCATCCCAGCGGATCGCTCCCTCCGCGTCGGGCGCGTAGTACCCAACGCACTTGTATTGCACCTCGGCGACCTCAGAGAGCACTGCGAAGCCGTGCGCGAAGCCAATCGGCACGAGGAGCATGCGCGCGTTCTCCGCGGAAAGCTCAACCGCTTCCCACTGCCCAAATGTCGGCGAGCCAACGCGCAAATCTACGACCACATCCCACACCCGACCGAGCGTGCAGCGCACCAGCTTGGTCTGCGGCGCGCGCATATCTTGGTAATGCAAGCCACGGATCACGCCCTTCACTGAGCGCGAATGATTGTCTTGCACGAACTCTTGCGGGATGCCAAGCTCGGCGAAGGCGCGGCGGTTGTAGCTCTCCATGAAGAAGCCGCGCGCATCGCGGAAGAGGCGCGGCTCGATGATGAGCACGCCCTCAATGCGCGTCGGGACGATGCGAAACTGCATGGCAGGGCGCGATGATAGCTGAATCACCACACCACTGCCCTCGGCACATCGGCTGCCTCCGCTCATGGCATGATCCGCAACTGTTCAACAATCAGCCATGAAAGCGCCGATCACCCCTGAGCACCTATGCGATCTCGTCCTGATTGACGACGTGCGTGTCTCACCCGATGGCAAGCGCGTTGCGTTCGTGCGCGTGAGCGTGGATCGCGCGAACAACACTTACGTGCGCAACGTGTGGGTGTTAGACCTCACTCAGCCGCGCGCTGCGCCACAGCCGTTCACTATGGGCAACAAGGACACGCACCCCCGCTGGTCGCCGGATGGG
The DNA here is from genome assembly GCA_025057935.1 of Thermoflexales bacterium. GTDB lineage: Bacteria > Chloroflexota > Anaerolineae > J036 > Brachytrichaceae > DRWP01. Next base: position 9,737 of record JANWUW010000060.1, on the reverse strand, counting down.
CTTCACTTGGGCTTTATCTCCGGCCGCGGCGAGAAACCAGCCGTGTTCGCGCTGCCGCTCAGCGGCGGCGAAGCGCGCACGATCGCTACACATTCAAACGGCATCGAGGCGTTTGCTTGGTCGCCAGACGCGCGCGCCATTGCCTTCACAGCGAAAATGCGCCCAGACGAGTGCGACGCCGAAGATGCCGCCTCGTCTGCTGAGCCAGCACCCTTCAAGGATGCTTGGACGTTGAAGCGCGAGAAGGAACAAAAACAACATGAGGAAGAGCAGCGCCTCGACCCAAGGGTGATTCGCCGCGTGCCCTATCGCACCGGCACTGCCTTCATTGACGACCGCTACGCACACGTCTACGTGGCAGCCGTGCCGCAGGACCCCGAGCGCGCGGGGACCTCGAAGCCTAAGCGGCTCACGCCGCGCGAGACGTGGCACAACTACAGCGCGCCTCAGTGGAGCCCTGACGGCAAGATCATCTACAGCACCTACAGCCGCGACCCGGAGAGCGGCGAGCTCTTTCGCTACGTGGACGTGGTGCGTTTGAACCCGCGCCGTGCGGATAGAGCGGTGCGCCGTTGGGCGCTGAAAGGGTTCTCTTGCTACAACCCACTGCCCTCGCCTGATGGGCGTTGGGTTGCCTTCGAACGCTCCGAAGACGATCCGGCTGCATACCAGCCGGCGACGCTTGCGATTCGCAGTGTGCGCAGCGGCGCAGTGATCGACCTCACTGAAACGCTCGACCGCACCATTGGCGAGTTCCGCTGGAGCCCTGATGGCGCCTACCTCTACTTCACGCTGCAGAGCGAAGGCAACGTGCAGCTTTGGCGCGTGCGCGTGCCTGATGATCACGATCCAGCGCCCCAGCCCGAGCAGCTCACGCGCGTCACACATGAGATCACCAGCTTCGACGTGCTCCCCGATGGTCGTGTTGTCTTCGCAGCTAGCACGCCACAGGACCCAAGCGCACTCTACCTCCTTGACTGCGAAGGGCACATCCGCCCACTGTATCGCCCGAACGCGCGTTTCCTCAGTGAGCACGCAGTCGGCACAGTGGAGGCGCTGCGCTATCGCGTGGATGGGCGCGCGATCCAAGGCTGGCTGATGAAGCCCGCGGACTTCGATTCCTCGCGGCGCTACCCGCTCGTGGTACAGATGCACGGCGGTCCGCACGTGATGTGGGGACCATCCACGCGCAGCATGTGGCATGAGTTCCAGACCATGCTCAGCGCGGGCTACTTGGTGTTCTTCTGCAACCCGCGCGGCTCCGACGGTTACGGGCGCGCTTTTTGGCACGCCAACCGCGGCGACTGGGGCGACGGACCGATGCGCGATGTGCTGCGCGGAGTGGACTTGCTGTGCCAGCGCCCCTACGTGGACGCGCAGCGGCTATGCCTCACAGGCGGCAGCTACGCCGGCTACCTCACAGCGTGGATCATCGGGCGCGATCATCGTTTTGCGGCTGCGTGCGCACAACGCGGGGTTTACAACCTCGTCTCCATGCGCAACACCACCGATGTGCCCTTCTTCAACGACCGCGAAGCCGGCGGCATCACGCCCTGGGACGACGTGCAAAAACTTTGGGCTATGTCGCCGCTTTCACTCGCGCCCAACATACAAACGCCGCTGCTCATCGAGCACAGCGAGCAAGACTACCGCGTGCCAATCGAGCAGGCAGAACAGCTCTTCCAAGCCCTGAAGCTCATGGGCAAGACGGTGGAGCTGATCCGCTGGCCCCGCGAAGGGCATGAACTCTCGCGCAGCGGCGAGCCGAACCACCGCATCGAGCGCATCCGGCGCATTATTCAGTGGTTTAATACGTATGCCCATGTCCGCGATCTTCAAGCACAAGCCGCAGGTGAGTCGGCTAGTGCCTGAGCCGATCAAGCAGACGCGTTTGTACGGCATCGCGCGCACCAACAAGCCTGAGGTCAAGCGCTTCATCAAGTTTGCCATTGCGGGCTTCCTCGGGCTGATCGTGGACTATGGGCTGCTGAACGTATTGGCGCACGGATTGCACGTGTACGAGCCCATCGCTGTCGGCGTGGCGTTCGTCACCGCGGCTACACACAACTACGTCTGGAATCGCCTTTGGGTCTACCCAGAAGCGCGTCACGTGAAGAAGCGCAAGCAAATGCCCCTCTTCCTCGCTGTGAACGCGATGGGCTTGGGGATCAACGAGCTGGTGTTGTTTTTGTTCTACACGCCGATTAGTCTGTTGGTGGGAAGCTCGGTGATAGGCTTGAACCTGACGAAAGCCATCTCAGCCGTGATCGTGATGATCTGGAACTACGCGGTCAATCGCTTAGTAACGTTCCGCTCGGTGCGATGGGCGCGCCTGCCGCCGACAATGTAGCGCAGAGGGCGCTTCATAGGACGCGATGGGCGTTGCACCGTCGCTAAACTGATTTACACTCCACATCCATGCACATGCCATACTTGTGGCTTGGGGCGGTGTGCGCGTTTGTGCTGGCAGCCTGCGCCGTCGCCCCGAGCGCGACGCCTCGCGCTCCAACAGCCGCACTCACTACGCCCTCCCCTCAGGCGCGTACTCCCACGCCCGACCGACGCCCCTCCATCGAAACCCCTGCTTGGTTCAACGAGGCGACGCTCTACCAAATCTTCCCGCGCAGCTTCTATGACTCAAACGGCGATGGCGTTGGCGACCTGAACGGCATTCGCCAGAAGCTGGACTACATCCAATCGCTGGGCGTGGACACGCTTTGGCTCAACCCACATTACCCCGCCACAAGCTACCATGGCTACGACGTGGCAAACTATCTCGACGTGCATCCCGAGCTGGGCACGCTCGAGGATTTCAAAGCGCTGCTGGCAGAGCTTAAGCAGCGCAACATGCGCCTCCTTGTGGATTTTGTCGCTAACCACACCTCCCTAGCGCATCCCTTCTTCAAGGACGCCTACCTCAACCCCGCCTCGCCTTACACGGATTGGTTTCTCTTTCAGGACGCGCAAAACCGCACCTTCGCGTCGTTTTTCGGCACGGGATACTTGCCCGAGTGGAATCACAGCAACAAAGCGGTACGCAAATACTTGATCGACGCGGCTTTGTTCTGGCTCGACCTCGGCGTGGACGGCTTGCGCTGCGACTACGCGCGTGGCGTAGAGCATTGGTTTTGGCGCGAGCTGCGCGCTGCTGTGAAGGCGCGCCACCCTCACGCAGTGATCCTCGGCGAGGTCTGGGACGGACAAACAGCGGTGCTGCAGCAGTACTTCCTGGACGGCTTCGACGCGCTGTTCGACTTTCCGTGGTATCTCGCCATGACCGGCGGCGACAACGTCAACGGCGGCGGGGTGATCAACGGACAAGCGCCGCCGCAGATGATGCTTGGGGCGCTCATCGCCCTGCAGCGCACCTATCCGCGCGGCGCCCAAGTCGTGCGATTCCCCTCGAACCACGACACCAACCGCGTTGCGTCTGCTGTGCAGGAGGATGCAGGGCGCATGCGCTTGATGGCAGCCGCGTCGTTCCTCCTGCCCGGCATTCCCATCGTCTACTACGGCGAGGAGATCGGGATGCGCGGCGCAAAGGGAAGCGGCGCGGTTTACGACGAATATCGCCGCGAGCCGATGGATTGGTATGCTGCCGAGGAAGGCCCGGGCATGACCACTTGGTTTCGCCCACCCAATCGCTACAATCGCCCTCGCGATGGGGTTTCGGTGGAAGAACAAGAGCGTGATCCAGACTCGCTGCTCAACTTCTACCGTCGCTTAGGTCGCCTGCGGCGCGAGCATGAGGCACTGCGCGCCTCTGCGTTCCAACTGCTCGACCGCGTTGAGGGTTGCGCGGAGTCTTGCGTGGGCGTCTGGCGCTGGAGCGCCTCCGAGGTCGCACTGGTGATGTTCAACTTCAGCCCTACACCGCAAACCGTGCGCTTGCCCCTTGATGCAGCGCCGCGCGTTCTAGAAGGCGAGGCGCTGGTTCTGCTCGGCGAACGCGCGCACGCGCAACAGCTCACGCTTGCGCCTTGGGGCGTGAGCGCGCTGCTGTGGCGCAGCCCCTGATCGCCTCCCCGCGCTTGCGCCCCAACACAAAAAGCCCCCTTGCGTCGCGCGACGCAAGGGGGCGAGCAAGCCGACGGTGCAGCAGCTAGTTCGGCTCGGGAATCGGCGCAGCGCCGCCAGTGGGGAAGCGCAGCACAATGTTGGCGTCGAGTTGGTTCACCAGCGGCACGAATTGCTTCACCACCGTCGCCACGGCAGGGTCAAGGAGTCGCAAATTGCCCACCGTCTCGGCGGTGTTGCTGAGCATCTCCTCGCTCCAAATGAGTGTGGTGACCTGATCAGCGTTGACCCAGAGCTTGATGCCCTCCGGGGTTGTGCGGATGGTGATGTGCTGGACACCAGCAGCCACAAGCTGTTGAACGGTCTCGCGCGGCAGGAAGGTGGCGCTGAGATCAACGCCGGCCAGTTGCTGCAGCTCAGTGAACGAGACCCCGAGGAAGGCAGGCACACCGTTCTCGTCGAAGGAGAGCTTTAAGCCGACGATGGAAGCCGGCGCGGCAGCAGAGCCGCCTGTGGGCAACGGCGCGCGTTCATCGCGCAGCGGAATTTCCGCAGCATTGGGCTGAAGAGGGAACTTCAGCACGAGGTTGAGCTGCAACACGCGCGCGAGCCATAGCCCAAGCCCTGCGATTGGATCTTCGCTCGGGTTGGCGACGCCGAAGCGCTTAACCAGCTCGCTGACCACGCGGAAAGATTGCTCATTCAGAGTAAGCGCGGTGAGCGGCTTCGCATTTGCCCAGATGAACACCCCCTCCGGGCGCCAAGCAAGCTCCACGTGTTGGAGGTTCGACTGGCTGATCTGCTGCACCAGCGATGGCGCTAGCACTTGCGCGCCGAACGCACGGCCGCTGATGCCGATGACGGAAGGGTAGCCTTCGCTGTCGATCTCAACCACGATGCGCGGCAGCGCCAAGCGAAAGTCGCTGCCGCATCCGCTGAGCAACAACGCCGCTGCGGAAAGCGCTGCGATAAGGCGAGCCGGTGCGCGGGTGTTCATGAAGCGTCCTCCTGCTGGTTGCGAATCTCTGCTGGCATTGTACTGAGGCGCGCGCATCGCGCAAACGGCATCGCCCACGCGCCGTGCACCGTGCACTTTTGTCACCGCGACATGGCGACGAGGTCGCCTGTAGCCTGTGCGTAGATGGCGCTACTCGCTGCGCGTCACGCGCGTCATGACGTCCCACCAGAAGCGCCAGCAGCGCGCGATGTCGTCTTGGGTTTTGGCGTCGAGCGGCTGGCGGAAGGGCAGCGCTCGAGCGCGCTCGGTGAACTCCGCCACGAGCTCTGCCGCGTTGAGCGTGAGCAGTTGGCGGTCGCGCACCACAACGTGCCCATTGACGATCACATGGCGCACCGACTGACCGGTCTCGCAGTGCACCAGCATCCCGAAGGCGTCGTTGTGCGGCGCGAGCACGGGGGTGTTGAGGTCGAGCAGCACCACATCGGCGAGCCAACCCTCGCGCAGCGCGCCGAGTTGGTCGCGTAGGAGCAGCGCTGCTGCGCCGCCGAGCGTCGCCGCCTCGAAGGCTTCGCGCGCGGTGATCCATGTCTTGGGGTCGTGGTGGTTCAGGTTGTGGATCAGCGCCGCGAGCTTGATCGCGTCGAACAAGTTCTGATTGTCGCTGCTGCACGCGCCGTCCACGCCGAGCGCGACGGTGATGCCGCGGTCGAGCATGGCGCGCATGGGCATTAGACCGCTGCCGAGCTTGAGGTTTGCGGCAGGGTTGTGCACCGGCACCGCGCCGCGCGCGGCAAGCAAGTCAAGGTCGGCGGGGTCGCGCACCCACACGCTATGCGGCAGCGAAAGCTCCGGCGTAAGCACGTCGATCTCCGCCAGCCACTGCATCAAGCTCTTGCCGCGCACTTGGCGAATGCAGTAGTCCTGCACGCGCGTTTCGACGCAATGCATGTGCACGCCTGCGCCGTGCTTGCGCGCCAACGCCAGCGAGGCCTGCATACACTCCTCGGTGACGAGCTGCCCTGCTGCTGGACCGAGGAAAGCTTGCAGGCGCCCCTCGGCGCTGCCATGCCAATCGCGCATCCATTCATCGAGCATGGCAAGCGTGTCGTGCAGCACCGCGCGACGATAGGCGTCGCGGTCGGGGCGATAACCGCCGTGCGACTGACCATATACGCTGCCGCGCAGGTCGTGCCCCAACGCGTCGGCGACGTCGAGCACGTAGTCGTGGTCGTCGAACATCGGCGCGACCGCCGCGCGGATGCCAGCATCGCGGTAAGCCTGCATGGCTGCATCAAGGTACTCGCGCTGCCAAGCTCCACCATGCCACACGTGATCAAGCGAAGCCGTGACGCCGCTCAGCAACATCTCGACAGCGCTCATCGCCGCACAAAGGTAGTGGTCGCGCGCTGTGTATTCGCCGCATGTGCCGTAGAGCCAAACCAGCCATGGCTCCAGAGGCATGCATTCAGTGGCGCCGCGCATGTAGTTCTCCGGCGAGTGCGTGTGCGCGTTGACCAAGCCGGGCATGGCGAACAAGCCGCGCCCGTTGATCACCTCGATGTTGCCGCGCACGCCGCTCTGGATCAACGTGCTCACGTTGAGCGCGCTCGCGGGCGCAATGCGCCGAATGCGATTGCCTTCGATCCAAATGCTGTGGTCAGTGGCGATGCCGCGCGGCGCTTGGGGATCGAGGAGATCAACGTGCTCGATCAACAAGTGGGATGTCGTTTGCTGCTCCATCTTTGCATCCGTAGTCTACGATCGCAAAACAGGACGCCTTCTGTAGAATTGAGCTGATCATGCCTAAGGCGACGGTTGCCGCGCCTGCGGCTGAACAGGGAGAGGTGCCGCCAAGCGCTATCTTCGGCGCGGCAATGCCTCCTTCAGAAGCAAGCGCACACGCCCTCCCCCCAGAAGCGCTTGCCGAGTTCTTGCGCCGCATGGAGACCCTCGTGACTGAGGACGACACACCCGTGGACAACATCTTCTCTGCCAAGCAGCAGCGCTTACTCGTGGACTCGCTCTACGTCTCTTGGGAGCCTCCTCAGTTTGGCAAGCGCTTCCTCGCGGACGCCAACGTGGGTGTGTATTACCGCCTTGAACAAGGCGCGATGGTCGTACCCGATTGCTTTGTGAGCGTAGATGTGGTGCCGGTCGCCGATGTGTGGAGCAAGCCAGGGCGTTCATACATGGTGTGGATGTATGGCAAGCCACCCGATGTCGTGGTGGAGTTGGTGTCAAACAAGGAGAGCGGCGAGCTGGGCGACAAGTTGGCGATCTACACACGCATGCGCGTGCTCTACTCTGTGGTGTACGACCCGCAGCGGATGTTGGGGGGAGAGGCGCTGCACGTGTTCGAGAACACCGCAGCAGGGATGAAGCGGCTCAGCAACGGCTGGATGGAAGCCGTTGGGCTCGGCGTGAAGCTGTGGGAAGGCGAGTACGAAGGCATATCCGCGACGTGGTTGCGGTGGTGTGACGCTGCAGGCAACATCCTGCTCACAGGCGGGGAGCGTGTCAAGCTCGCTGAGCAAGCCCTAGAGGCTGAGCGCCAACGCGCCGAGCGGCTCGCAGCACGACTGCGCGCGCTCGGCATCGACCCTAACGCCGAAGACTAAAGCACAATTCAATACACGCCGCATTGGGGAGAAAAACATGTCCCAACACCTTGCGATTGACCTCGGCGCTGAGAGCGGGCGCGTGATCCGTGGGCGCTTCGATGGCGAGCGCCTCTCGCTCGAGGAAGTGCACCGCTTTCCGAACCGAGCCGTGCGTGTGCGCGAGCATCTGCACTGGAACGTGCTCGCCTTGTGGGAAGAAATCCAAAACGGCTTGAGCAAGGCGGCTTCTCAAGCAGGCGAAGTCGCAAGCGTGGGCGTGGACACGTGGGGCGTGGACTTTGCGCTGCTCGACGCCAATGGCGATCTGCTGGGCATTCCCTACCACTACCGCGACGCGCGCACGGATGGCATGATGTCGCTCGCGTTTCAGCGCATGCCGCGCGCGCGCATCTTTGAGCGCACAGGCATTCAGTTCATGCAGCTCAACACGCTCTATCAGCTCCTCGCCATGGCAGAGGCGCACTCGCCTCAGCTCGCATGTGCGCGCACGCTGCTGATGATGCCCGACCTGTTCCATTACTGGCTAAGCGGCAGCATCGCCTGCGAGTTCACCGACGCCACCACGACGCAGTGCTTCGATCCACGCGCCAACGACTGGGCGCGCGATGTGCTCGAGGCGCTTGGCATCCCGCACCACTTCCTGTTGCCAGTGACTCCACCAGGCACACGCCTGGGGCGCGTGTTGCCCTCAGTGGCGCGCGCGACCGACGCCTCGCTTACGCGTACGGAGGTAATTGCTCCTGCTTCGCATGACACTGCCTCGGCTGTGTTCGCTGTGCCTGCTGAGCGCGACGACTTCGCTTACATCAGCTCCGGCACGTGGTCGTTGATGGGCGCGGTAGTGACGCAACCAGTGATCACCGAGCAAGCGCTCGCGTTTAACTTCACCAACGAGGGCGGCGTGGGCGGCACGTTCCGCTTGCTCAAGAACATCATGGGGCTGTGGTTGGTGCAGGAGTGCCGGCGGCGCTGGGGCGCTATCGACGGCGCACTGATGCCCTACGCTGATCTCTTCGCCCTTGCCGCGCGCGCGCCTGCGTTCACAGCGCTGGTCGATCCTGACGATCCGTCGTTCCTCCACCCCGAAGACATGCCCGCCGCGATTGCCGAGTTCTGCCGCCGAACGGGTCAAACACCGCCCGAAGACCGCGGCGCCATAGTGCGCGCCATCCTCGAGAGCCTAGCGCTGAAGTATCGCCACACGTTGACGCAGCTCGAGACGCTGCTCGGTCGGCGCGTCTCGGTGATCCACGTCGTCGGCGGCGGATCGCAGAACGCGCTGCTGTGCCAATTCACGGCAGACGCCTGCGAGCGCCCTGTGATCGCGGGGCCAGTTGAGGCGACGGCAACGGGCAATCTTCTGATGCAGCTCCGCGCCCTGGACACGCTCGGCAGCGATGCGGAAGCGCGCGCTGTGGTGCGCCGCTCGTTTGCGCTCACTACCTACGAACCTCGCGATCCCGAACCCTGGCGCGAAGCCTACGCGCGCTTCGTCGCCTACCTCAGCGATACGTGACGCGCAGAACGCCGCGCAGCGTGCCACGCCCGAGCCTCGCAAGCGCTAATCGCGCGCCAAATGCGCTCGTAGCAGCGCCTTGAAGAGCTTGCCGTGGTTGGGGATTTTTAGGTGCAGCAGCTCGTGCACGATCACCTCGCGGCGGAACTCAGCTGGCTGGTGTAGGAGCGCGGTGTCGAACGTCAGCCGCCCTCGCGAGGAGCAGCTCGCCCATTTGCGCTTCATAGGCTGGATGCGGATCTCGCGCGGCGTGACGCCCAAGCGCTCCGCCCAAGCTAACACTTCTGCGCGGAAGACGTCTACGGGCACAGCTTCCTCTAGCGGTTGCCACGCAGATTCGGTTGCCTCTTTGCGCTTGGTCACACCTCTACGCATCGGTAGCCCTCCGCAAAAGGTCTAGTATGGCGTTCGCCCACGCTACGACATCCGACACGCTTATTGCGAACAGCGCTTTGTACAGGCATTTGCGCAGCTCTCCCTCTTGCCGTCGGTCGCTCATCCAATGGGGAAACTCCGCAAAGGCGGCTTCCATGGTGTCAGCCACTTCCTTTGCGCGCTCTGGGGCGATGTTGTGGAGGCGCAGCCACCACTCCACGGTGAAGGCTTGTTCAGCGTGCGGGCG
>JANWUW010000059.1 GCA_025057935.1 Thermoflexales bacterium | reverse complement strand
TGCTCCATCAGGTTGAGCAGCGTTTCGTCAAGCGCCTCGCGGCGGCGGCGTAGCGCCTCCAACTCACGCTCAACATCAAGGATCTCCTTGGGTGAGCGGATCGCGCCTCCGTAGAGGCGCTGCTCTTCGTGGGTGATCTTTTCGGCTAACGCTTGAGCATCAAGCTCGCGGAGCTTGAGTTCGGTGCTGGCGGCGCGCAGCGCCTGCTCGAGGCGCGCACATTCGGCGCGCGCGTGTGCGACCGCAGGCGAATCAGCCAGCGCGCGCTCAATCTCCTCTAGCTGCGCGCGCGTTGCTTGAATCTCGCCGTCCAGTTGCTGCAAGCGGTATAGGGATTCGGCGAGCGACATTGCTGCTGGAACGCGAAGTTTAGCGCAGCTTCGCACGCGACGGCGCTCCAGCAGCGCGCTCGGCGATGTCGGACGCAACCGCGCAGTGCCCCATCGCGCGCGCTCTCACGCTTGAGTGGGGCTTTTAGTGCGAGAGGATTTGTGAGATGAAGAGCCGTGTGCGTTCCTCGCGCGGATCTTCGAAGATTTGCTCAGGTGTACCGCTTTCGACGATCTGCCCTTTGTCAAAGAAGTACATGGTGTCGGCGACGGCGCGCGCGAAGCCCATCTCGTGCGTGACCACGATCATGGTCATGCCGCTCTCGGCGAGTTCGATCATCACGTCGAGCACCTCCTTGATCATCTCGGGGTCGAGCGCGCTGGTCGGCTCGTCGAAGAGCATGATCTTGGGCTGCATCGCCAACGCGCGCGCGATGGCAACGCGCTGCTGTTGCCCACCGCTGAGCTGCCCGGGATACTTGTGCGCTTGCTCTGGAATGCCCACGCGCTTGAGGAGCTGCATGGCGACCTCCTCGGCTTGGTCGCGCTTCCAGCCGCGCACCCAGATTGGCGCTAAAGTGATGTTCTCCAGCACGGTGAGGTGCGGGAAGAGATTGAATTGCTGAAACACCATGCCCGTCTCCGCGCGGATGCGCTCGATGTTGCGCACGTCGTGGGTGAGCTCGATGCCGTCCACGATGATCTGCCCACGCTGGTGCTCCTCGAGGCGGTTAATGGTGCGGATGAAGGTGGACTTGCCCGAGCCGGACGGTCCGAAGATGACCACCACCTCGCCGCGCTGCACCTCCATGTTAATGCCGCGCAGCGCATGGAAATGACCATACCACTTGTGGACGTCGCGGCAGATGATGATGGGGTCGTTCTCGTTTGCTTGTGGCGCTTGCGTCATGTTTAAAAACCTCCGCAACAACTAGCGAGCAGTGTTCAACCTTTGCTCGAGGCGCTGGCTCAACGCAGACATGAGAAACGAGAACACGCCATACACGAGCGCTACGAACGCATATACCTCGGCTTGTAAGCCGAGAAAGTCTGGCTGCGCCAGGACTGTCTTCGCGATGCCCATCAAATCGAGCAAGCCGACGATCACTACCAGCGAGGTGTCCTTGAACAGGGCGATGAATTGACCCACGAGGATGGGGATCACCGCCTTGAGCGCTTGAGGCAAGATGATCAGCAAGGTGGTCTGCCACGGCTTGAAGCCCAGCGCGTATGCGGCTTCGTATTGACCGCGCGGGATCGCTTGGAGACCGCCGCGGACGTTTTCGGCGAGGTAAGCCGCGCTGAACAGCACCACGCCCGCCATGGCGCGCACCACGCGATCGATCGTCACGCCAGGCAAGAACAGCGGCAGCATGAGTTGCGCCATGAACAGCACCGTCACGAACGGCACGCCGCGGATCACCTCGATGTAGATCACGCTCAGCGCGCTGAGGATGGGCAACTTTGAGCGCCGCCCCAGCGCAAGCAGCACGCCAAGAGGAAACGAGAACACGATGCCGACCACTGTGAGCAACAAGGTGAGTAACAGCCCGCCCCACAAGTTCGTTGGCACAGAGGGCAGCAGTGGCGCCTCGCTGCCTAACCCGGCGATGAGCACAATCACCAGCGGGAAGTAAGCGACCCACCCCGCAAGCGCAAGCCGGCGCAGCCAACGTTGGCGCAGTTGACCGAGCAAGAACCCCGCTGCAGCCGCCGCCGCTGCGCCGAGCAGCGCCCAGCGCGTGGTCTCATCCTGCGCTAGGATGCCGAGGACGAAGGGGAAAGCCAGCAGCAAAGCAATGCTGCCGTACGCACGTCTGCTCCACAGCCCAAGCGACAACCCCGCCAACGCCCACAGCACCACCACACAAGCCCACGCGCGCCACAGCGCCGTGATGGGGTATTGACCAACAGCAAACAGTCGGAGGTTTGCGGTGATCACCTCCCAGCGTGCGACGTTCAACGCCCACTCGCCCACAGCGCGCACTGCTAGCGCAATGAGCATCACCATCACCACGGTGAGCAGCGCGTTGTACCACGTGTTGAACAAATTCTTGTAGAGCCAGCCCAGCACTGTGAAGCGCTCGGTTGGCGGCGGCAACGGCTCAGCTGAAGGGCGTTGCGGGATAGGCTGCGCTTGGATGCTCATGGCTTACCGCTCCACGAGGCGCACGCGGCGGTTGTAGAGGTTCATCAGCAGCGAGGTAAACAGGCTCGTGCTGAGATATATCGCCATCACAATGGCGATCATCTCAACGGCGCGGCCGGTCTGATTAATGATAGTGCCCGAGACGCCGAAGAGATCGGGGTATCCAATAGCGACAGCAAGCGTGGAGTTCTTCGTGAGGTTGAGATACTGATTGGTGAGCGGCGGGACGATCACGCGCAGTGCTTGGGGGAAGATGATGAGTTGCAGCGTGCGCCCTGGTCCGAAGCCCAGCGCGCGCGCTGCCTCTACCTGCCCCTTCGGCACGGATTGGATGCCAGCGCGCACCACCTCGCCGATGAAGGCAGCGGTGTAGATCACCAGCCCTAACAGCAGCGCCATGAACTCAGGCGTGAACGTGCGCCCGCCGCGGAAATTAAAGCCAGCGATCTCTGGGTAGGAGAGCGTGAGCGGCGGCTGTGGCAACGCGAACCACCCCACTATGCTGATTCCCAGCCAAGCGCCCACCATCGGCAAGAAGATCGGCTTGGGGCGTCCGCTGCGTCGCTGCCACCAACGCATCCCCGCGCCAACCGCCACCGCGCTCGCCACCGCAAACGCCAGCACCGCGAGAAAAGCGCCCCAGGTGTCGGTCGGCTCGCCCCAGGGCGTAGCGACACCGCGATTGCTCAGGTAGATCGGTCCTACGCTGATTGCCTGACGCGCGCGCGGCAGCTTGAGGAAGACTGCAGTGTAGAGAAATACCAGCAACACCAGCAGCGGCACATTGCGCATCAGCTCGATGAACAACCACGCTGTGCGATTGACCAGCCAGTTGCTCGAGAGGCGCGCGATCCCGACGAAAGTGCCGAGGATCGTCGCAAGCACAATGCCGCTCACACTCACGACCAGTGTGTTCAGCAGGCCGACCAGCAAGGCGCGCCCGAAAGTGTCGCTGTTGGTGTAGGGAATAAGCGTGTCGCCTATGTCGAAGCCTGCGCCGTTGTTCAAAAAGTCGAAGCCGATTGCAATCCCTTGCTGTTGCAGCGAGAGCACCACGTTGTTCGCTGCCGCCACTACGAGCCAGATCACCACGCCGAGCACGATGAGCTGGATCACCGCTCGGATGAAGCGCTCATCGCGCCAAAAGGCTTGGATCAAGGGTGAAGAGACATCACGCCTCAGTGCCATACACGTGCATCCCTCCGGGTTTTGGCGTTGAGTTTATACAATACCAATACGGTGCTCAGCGCGACCGAGCACGTGCGCCAGTTTAAGCGGCGCGTGCGTGTTCGGTCGCCGCTCGCTAGTGCACAACCCGAGCCTTGGCGGCGCACCGCTGCCGAGGGTGAACAACCAACGCGAGGTGATCCATGACGATCTACCAACCCCAGTCATCGGCTGCGGCGAGCAAGCCGCAGCGCGATAGCGCTTACAAGACGGCACTGGCGCAGTTCGATCGCGCTGCACAGATCCTCGGCCTTGAAAGCGGTTTGTATGAAATCTTACGCGCACCGCGCCGCGAGTTAACGGTCAATTTCCCCGTCAAGATGGACAACGGCGAGATCCGCTGCTTCACTGGCTATCGCGTTCACCACAACACCGCGCGCGGACCAACCAAGGGCGGCATTCGCTATTCGCCCCAAGTAGACCTTGAGGAGGTGCGCGCGCTGGCGATGTGGATGACATGGAAGTGCGCCGTGGTGAACATCCCCTACGGCGGCGCGAAGGGCGGCGTGGTGGTGGACCCGAAGCAGCTCTCGTTGCGCGAGCTGGAGGCGCTCACGCGCCGCTACACTACTGAGATCACACCCCTGATCAGCCCCGAGGGCGATATCCCAGCGCCGGACATGGGCACCAATCCGCAAGTGATGGCGTGGATCATGGACACCTACTCCATGCACCGCGGATACTCCGTGCCTGCCATTGTCACCGGCAAACCGCTCAATATCGGTGGCTCTGCAGGGCGCTTCGAGGCTACAGGGCGCGGCATCATGTTCACGGTGCGCGAGGCGTATCGCACCTTCGGTTGGAGCTTTGACGGCATCCGCATCGCCATTCAGGGCTTCGGCAACGTCGGCTCGATCACGGCACAGACTGCCCACGAAATGGGGTGCAAGGTGATCGCCGTCAGCGACATAGGAGGCGGCATCTACAACCCGCATGGCATCGACATCCCCAAGCTGCGGCGCTTCATGAAAGAGCATCGCAGCGTGACGGAGTTTCCTGAGGGTGATCGCATCACCAACGCTGAGCTGCTCACGTTACAATGCGATGTGCTGGTGCCGGCGGCGACGGAGAACCAAATCACCGCCGACAACGCTGCGCAGGTGCGCGCACGCATGATCGCCGAAGGCGCAAATGGACCAACCACACCCGAGGCGGACGAGATTCTGCTGGAGAATAACGTCGTTGTGATCCCAGACATCTTGTGCAACGCGGGTGGCGTGGTGGTGAGCTATTTCGAGTGGGTGCAAAGCTTGCAGCAGCTCTTCTGGGAAGAAGAAGATGTGATGCACCGCCTCGAGCGCATCATGGTGCGGAGTTTTCACGATGTGTATGAGACCGCGCTGCGCATGGACATAGACCTGCGCACCGCGGCGCTGGTGTTAGGCATAGGGCGCGTGGCTGAGGCAACGCGCACGCGTGGGCTATACCCGTAGCATCGTTGCGCAGCGTGACCAGAAAGGATGAGCAGGTTGTGGTCACGCAATGAGTGAAGCCGTCACGACACAGGAACCTTCGATTTTCGACTTGCCGGAGTGGACAGGTGAGCCGACATCTCCACAAGAGCCGCTAAAGCCGCGCTGGGTTGGTGTGCGCTTTCAGCCCGTCGGCAAAATCTATCACTACAGCGCCGAGGGATTCGAGGATTTGAAGATCGGCGACTGGGTGATCGTGGACACCGCGCGCGGGAAGCAGATGGCGCAGGTGGCCACGTTCAAGCCCCCCAAAGACCCTCAAGGCACATATAAGCGCATCGAGCGCCGCGCCACTGGGCGCGACATGGCAATGCGTCACTTCTACCAGCAAAAAGAGCTGGAGGCGTTGATCGCGTGTCGCGCTGAAGCTGCCGCGCTCAAGCTGCCCGTGAAGATCGTGCGCGCCGAATATAGCTTCGACGGCCAAACGCTCACGTTCCTCTACACCACCGACCAAGAGGTACGCGTCGAAGTGGCGCCGCTGCGCGAGGCGATGAGCCGCCTGTATCGCGCGCGCATCGAGACGCGCCAGATCAGCCCGCGCGAGGTCGCCAAGATCATCGGTGGCGCTGGCGCATGTGGGATTGACCAGCGTTGCTGCTCGCGTTTCCTCACCGAGTTCAGCCCGATCTCGATTAAGCACGCCAAAGAGCAAAACCTGAGCCTCGACCCAAAGGACATCGCGGGTATGTGCGGACGGCTGCGCTGCTGCTTGATCTTCGAGTTCGAGCAGTATGTCGAGGCGCGCCGTCACTTGCCCAAATTGAAATCCATCGTCGGCACGCCTATGGGTCCAGGCAAAGTGGTTGAGATTTTGCACTTGCGCGATTCGGTGCGCGTGCGCTTTGGCGAAGGCGCTGAGGCGCGCGAAGCGGTCTTCCACCGCGAGCAGCTTGTGCCGCTGGAAGAGTTTCAGCGCTTGCAGGAAAAAGCTCTGAGCGGCACCTGCGATCGCCACGAGAACGGCGAGTGCACATGTGGGCGCAGCAGCGGAGAAGGCGCTGCAGCCGCAGCGCCTGAAGCGGAACCTCTCGAGCCAGAGATGCTCGAGGAAGCAAGCGAAGCAGAAGACATCGCCGCGCCTGCTTCTGAGCTGACATCTGCTGCAGAACAGCCGACGCCAGCAAAGCGCAAGCGCCGCAAGCGCAAGCGCAAAGCGCTGCGACCAACGGATATTGGTCGCCCCGCAGCTCAGGCAGACTCGAGCACCAAACCAGCGGCTGCATCTCCCTCCTCGCCTCAAGCCTCGCGCAAGCGACGCCCGCTGCCCAAACGCCGCAAGCGGTGAGCGCGTTTATTTGGTTGAGACCGTATGCGCGTGCTCGTGATTGCCGCCCATCCCGATGATCCTGAGTTCTTCGCGGGGGGCACTATTGCGCGGTGGTGCGCCGAGGGGCACACCGTGCATTACCTGATCGCCACTGGTGGCGAGAAGGGCAGCGACCGCAGCGACGTTTCGCCAGAGCAGCTTCGTGCAACGCGCCAAGAGGAACAACGGCGCGCCGCAGCGCTGCTAGGCGTGCAGCATGTGCACTTCCTTGACTTCACCGATGGCGAGCTGACGAACACGCTTGAGGTGCGCCGCGCGCTGGTGCGCTTCATCCGCAGCTTGCAGCCCGATGCTGTGCTCACGCTAGACCCGCTGACGTGGCACTACGGCGGCACGCGCATCAACCACACCGACCATCGCACGATTGGCGCGGCGGCTTGCGACGCGATCTTCCCAGCATCGGGCAACCCGCTGTATTTCCCTGAGCTGCTCCGCGAAGGTTTCGCGCCCTACACGCCAAAGCAAGTGTTCTTCGCGGGCGCTGCGCAGCCGACGCTCCTGATGGACGTCACCGCTTTCGTGGAGCAAAAACTGGCGGCGATCTGCGCTCATCAATCGCAGGTGACTGACCCCCAGGCAGTGCGCCAGCGCGTGCTGCGCGCGATGTTGCGACGCCTCGCGGATGGGCGCGTGTGCTACGTCGAGGCGCTGCGGTGTGTGTGGTTGGCGTAAGCGGCGCGCCAGACCTGTGCGGTCTGCGCAGCAACGTGCCGCATAGTGAAGTGAGCCAACACGCGCGCTCGTCCTCGCGCTGCAAGCGCGCGCTGATGCTCTGCGTCGTCCATGAGCGTGCGAAGATGTGCTGCTAATGCGTCTGCGTCCTCTTCGGGGAACACCAGTCCTGCGTCGCCGACTACGTTCGGTGCTTCGCCACAGCTCGAGGTGATCACTGGCACGCCGCACGCCATTGCTTCGATCAGCACGCGCCCAAACTGCTCCTTCCAGTTGGGCAGGCTGCGCGAAGGCAGCACAAACGCATCAAGCGAGTGGTAAAACGACGGCATCGCTGTGGAGGGCAGCGGAGGACGAAAATGCACTCGTGCGCTGACCCCCAGTGAAGCTGCTAGGCGTTCCAGCGCTTGGCGCTGCTTTCCTTCGCCGACGATCAACAAGCGCGCCGAGCTCGGCAGCTGCGCAAACGCGCGCAGCAACACATCAACACCTTTCTCATGCACTAGCCGCCCAGCGTAGCCGATGGTGAAGGTGTCGTTTGCAGGGCGAGGGACAGGCGCGAACGCACCTTCGTCCACCCCGAACTGCGGCACTACATGAATCGGCCCGCGGAAGCCTTTCGTGCGCCACATCTGCGCAGATTCAGCGCTGCCCGCGATTAGCGCATCAATCCGACGCAGCACGTCGCGTTCCATCCAGCAGAACGGAGCAGGGTAGCGCCGATTCAGGTTTTGCCACGAGAAGCACACCAGCGCGGGGCGCGGCTTGAGCCGAGCAGCCTGGCGCACTGCGAGCCACGTTGCCAGGTTGTAGGGTTCTTCGTCCACATGCAGCAGCTCAGGCTGCAAGGCGCGTAGCACACGCCCTAACGTGGGGTAGTAATGCAGATGAAAGTGACCGTTGAAGCGAATGGGCAGGACGCGCAGCGCGTAGTTGCACGCATGCCTCTCCTCGAGCGCCTGATGCCCCCAGCGCGGCGGCACAAGCACAGTAAGCGCAATGTCTTCGTGCTCGGCGAGCAGCGCGCACTTGCGTTGATACGCGCCGACCACCAGCGCCTTGGAGAGCAAGGCTACGCGCATGCGAGGGCGGCGCGATCACACGACCACTCGATCGCTTCCTCCGCAGGCTCCTCGAGATATGCCGCATCGGGCAGTTGTCCGCGCTTGTAGCGCTCGTAGAACGCGTCTACGAGGTCGTGGAACTCGCTCACGCTGTCGCACGTGACCAACTGCGCGCGCAGCGCTGCCACGTGCGGCAAGCCATACATGTACTTCACCGCGTGTTTGCGGAAGAGCACCAAGCCATACGCGCCGTAGTAGTCCAACATGGCTTGCAAGTGGCGCTTGAGCAGAGCGATCACGTCCTCCACGCTCACTTCGTGGCGATCCTTGCGCTGGAAAATCCACGGGTTGCCTATGGCGGCGCGCCCGATCATGACGCCATCGCAGCCAGTGTGCGCCTTGATGCGCGCGATGTCGGCAACGGTCTTGACATCGCCGTTGCCGATGACGGGGATGCGCACAGCCTGCTTTACCTCGGCGATGGCGTCCCAATCAGCGACGCCCTTGTAGCCCTGATCGCGAGTGCGACCGTGCACGGCGATCAGCGCGGCGCCGTTGTCCTCGAGGATGCGCGCGATCTCGAGGTAGTTGCGCGAGCGCGCGTCCCATCCGAGGCGGATCTTCGCCGTGACGGGAACTTTGACGGCTTTGCTGAGGCGGCTGAAGATGCGCGCCACCTTCTGAGGGTCGCGCAGCAAGCCAGCGCCGGCGCCGCGCCCGCTCACGCTGCTCACCCAGCAGCCCATGTTTAGGTCAATGATGTCCGGCCCAAGCCGCTCGATCTTTTGCGCAGCAGCGACGATGCGATCTTCGTCGCTGTCGAAAATCTGAAACACTACTTGCGGCTTCTCTGCAGGGTGATAGTCCAATTGGCGCAGCGCTGGGCGCGCGCCGCGCAGGATGGCGTCGCACGACGTGAACTCGGTGTAGCTCATCGCGCTGCCGTACTCGCGACAGATCAGGCGAAACGGCAGGTCCGAGAAGCCGTCCATCGGCGCCAAGATCAGGTCGCCGTAAACGGGCACGTTGCGGACGTAGAACGATGGCTGTCTCGCGTTCACACGCGCGATTGTACTGTCTACGGCTTCCAAGCCGCGCTAAGCTGCAGGTACAACCCACGTGCCAGCTTCGCCGCGCACGGCGCGCGCCAGTTCGTGTAGCGCGCCGATCACCGCTGGGCGCCCTGTGTGCTCAACGAACTCGATCGCCGCGCGCACCTTGGGACCCATTGAACCGTCGGGGAAGTGCGTCAAATGAGCACGCAGTTCGGCTGGGGTGACGCGTGTTAGCCGTGTCTGGTTTGGCTTCCCGTAGTGCAAATACACGCCGTCGGCCTCGGTCGCGATTACAAGCAGCTCGGCACCAAGGGCGCGGGCAAGCAGGCTGGTTGCGAGGTCTTTGTCGATCACGGCTTCGACGCCGACTAGCGCGGTGCCACACCGCACCACGGGTACGCCACCGCCGCCGGCGCAGATCACGATCACGCCTTGCGCGACCAGCTTCTGGATAACCTCGAGCTGCACGATGCGCTTGGGTTGTGGCGAAGGCACGACGCGCCGCCAGTGTGCGCCGTCCTCCCGAAAGACCCAACCATGTTGCGCAGCAAGCGCTTGTGCCTCTTGAGCAGTGTAGCGCGGGCCGATGAACTTAGTGGGGGTGTGGAAGGATGGATCGTCAGCATCCACTTCGACAGTGGTGAGCAGCGTGGCGAGATAGCGGTGCGGAAGCAGGGCTTCGCGCAGCGCTTGCTCCAGCATGTAGCCGATCTGTCCTTGGGTCTGCGCGCCGAGCACGTCAAGAGGGAATTGGGGAGTTTCGGGCGAGGCTGCCTGCTGGAGCGCAAGCAAACCGATCTGCGGCCCATTGCCGTGTGTGATCACGAGTTGGTGCCTCTCTGCCAACAGCGCAAGCGCATGAGCAGCGCGGCGTGCGTTTTGCTGCTGCACAGCGGCGGTCAGCGGCTCTCCGCGTTGGAGCAGGGCATTGCCGCCCAGCGCAACAACGATGAGCATGGTCTGGGACAGTGTAGTGCAAAAAGGCAGAACGCAGCCGAACGCTGAACGCCTGCGCAGGCGCGACGGGCGCGGCTTCGCCGCACAAACTGCTTGCGGTTGATCCAAGCAACCCCGCTGAGGCCAGCGCTCCCGCAACGTGCGGAGGCGTTGCGGTATCCTAAAGCCTTGAAGAGATGCGCTACAAGCCACTCCTTGTCGCGTTGATGCTTGCGCTTTTGGTTGAGCACGCGCCGCGCGCGCATGCGGCGCGTCCGGCGCTGCCCTTTGTGTGCAGCAGCGCACGGCAAGTCATGGTGCACATTGACAGCATCTTGCCGCGTCGCGATAGCACGTGGGATGCGCCGCCTGTGGGGCGCATGTTCAAGTACGAGTGTCACACAGCCCTCGGGCGCGACGCAAACAGCGAGTGGATACTCGTGCCGTTTGGCACGACGCATGCATGGGTGCATCGCAATGATGTGCGCTTCGCTGACGGCAGCGACATCAGCCAACTGCCGCTGGTCGAGCGCGTGCCGCAATCGCGCGTGAGCGTGCCTGCCTCCTTGCCTGGCATCCCGGCGATCTCGCCGCGGGTGCGCCAGATGTATCAACAAGCGGTGCGCACTGGGCGTGACCCAGACATGATCGCTGTCGTCGGCGACTGCAATGCTGAGCCGCCGGTCTTCTTCGGGCGGCTTGCCGCAGGAGCCGTGAACCTCTCCGCTCATCCCGAGCTCGCCCGCATTGCGCAGCGCTTCCGTAGAGCCTTTGCACGCCTCGGTGTAGCAACGAACGGCGGGTTCAACACCGCATCGCCGCTTGATCCGCTATGGAGCGATCCGAAGCAGTGCAATCGCAACGAGCCGCCCTTGGATTGTGAGCTGCGCCTTTCGAACGCCAGTTTGGTGGTGGTCTCGCTGGGCACGGGTGATACGTTCACGTGGCGCGAGTTCGAGGCGAACTATCGCGCTGTGATCGAGCGCATACTTGCCGCGAAGGCGGTGCCGCTGCTCATGACCAAAGCCGACGCGCTCGAGAGCCTTGAGGGCGGCGCGCCGCCGGATCACATCAACAACGTCATCCGACGCCTCGGCGCGCAATATGGGTTGCCTGTGATTGACTACGCCCAAGCCGCGCGCTTGCTGCCGAACAATGGCTTGGTGACTGAATACGACGACAACCTGCGCGCGCGCACACCGTTCCATGTAGACGCGCTGGGCGCGGACGTGCGCTTGATCATGCTGCTCCAGACGCTGAACGCGCTCGGCACCCCTGCCCCTCAATCCACACGACAACCCGCACTATCCCGGCAACCTCTGCGGCGACGATGAGGCACGATACCCTAAGGCGTCTGTTGACTTGGATCGTTGGCAGCCTCGTGTGTCTGGGGTTGGCGATGCCTGCTTCAGCGCAGCCGCTGCCCAAGATCACCATCACCGTGCCTGCTGCGTGGCTTCGCACCGAGCCCTCGCTTGTTGCCCCGCGCAGCGCTTTAGTGAGCCATGGGCAGTTTTACGATGTGATAGGGCGCACAGCCGACAACCGCTGGTGGCTGCTCAACCTGCCCAATCAGCGCGCTGCTGCTTGGCTGCTTGCTGACCTCGGCGCGGTGTATGCAGGCGACATGGAAGCTGCTGCCGTGCTTACGCCAACGCTGACCTTGCCGCGCCTTCCTGCACGCCGTCGCATGAGCGCACGCCACAGCACGCCGCTGCCCGTCGGCGTGCCGAGCATCACGCCGAAGCATCGCGCGTTGTATCGCGCAAGCGCTGAGCGCGGCAAGGACTTGGGCATGTTCGCCGTCGTCGGCGATTGCAACTCGATGCCTGCAGTGTATTTGCAGCGGTTAGCGACTGGCGCCTTTGACGCGCATCGCTTGTCGCCTGAGCTTCAGCGGGTGGTGCAGCATTTCTGGCGCTCGTTTGGGCGCGTGAGCCTTGCCGCGAATGGTGGCTTGGGCGCAGCAGCAGTGATGGACCCATTGTGGGCGGATGGCGCGCTGTGCGATGTGCGCCGCGGCGAGACGCCTTTCGCGTGTGAGCTGCGACATTCCCGCGCCAGCATCGTGTTTGTCGGCTTAGGCACGCAGGAGCAATACACTTGGCGCGAGTTCGAGGCGCACTACCGCGCCATCGTGGAGCATGCACTGCGCGAGGGCGTGTTGCCAGTGCTTGTCACCAAAGCTGACGACATTGAAGTCTTCAGTGGTGCGCCCTCCCAACACATCAACACGGTCATCCGTCGCGTCGCGCGCGAATATGACGTGCCGCTGATGGATTTCTGGGCGGCGACGCGCAGCCTGCCGAATTACGGCTTGGTGGACGAAGGCGACAAGGACTTTCACCTCAATGCTGCCGGCATGGATCTGCGGCTGCTGCTCACCTTGCACACCTTGGCGGCGATCCTCGGCGAGTGACGCCTGCGCCGCCGCGGCTTCACACTGGCGTGTGCGGGTCGAACAGGCGCGCGTGCTCCTCGAGGGCGAAGCGATCAGTCATGCCAGCGATGTAGTCGCACACCACGCGGTGCAGCGGTAGCTCGGAGAGCCGACGCTGGAAACTGCGCGGTAAGATGCGCGGCTCGCGCGCGTACACGCGGAACAGGTCCTGGAGCACGTGTTCAGCCTTGTGGCTCATGCGCAGCAGGCGCGGGTGATGGTAGAGCTGCTCGAACAGAAAGCAGCGCAGCTCTTGGTTGAGCGCCTCCGCTGCTGCGGAAAAGCCCACCACTAGCGTCGGCTGACGCCGCACTTCCTCGACTGAGGCGCGCCCCTCAGCTTCGAGGCGCGCTAAGCGGCGGCTGCTTTCCTCGATCACGTCGTCCACCATCGCGCCGATCAACTTACGCACAATGCGATGACGCGCAAGCTCGTCGCGTGGCAAGGCGTCGGCGATGCCTGCGCGTTCCACGGCGCGCTGCCACCAGCCAAGCTGGAGCACTGCACTGGCGTCTATCAACCCCGAGCGCAAGCCGTCGTCGAGGTCGTGGGCGTTGTAGGCAAGCTCGTCAACCAGCGCGGCAATTTGTGCTTCCACTGTGCCATGCAAACCGGGTAGGTATTCTGCAGGCACCGCCTCGTCACTGCTGTCAGCGTGGTGCTTCACCAAGCCCTCGCGCACCTCAAAGGTGAGGTTTAGACCAGGGAACTCCGAGTAGCGGCGCTCTAGCTCGGTCACCACGCGCAAGCTGTGGTGATTGTGGTCGAAGCCGCCGTGCGCTTCCATCAACTGGTGCAACACACGCTCGCCAGTGTGCCCAAAAGGAGGATGTCCTAAATCGTGCGCGAGGCAAATGCTTTCGACGAGGTCCTCATTGGCACCCAAAGCGCGCGCCACTGTGCGTCCAATTTGTGCTACCTCCAGCGTGTGCGTGATGCGCGTGCGGTAATAGTCGCCCTCGGTGGTGATGAACACTTGCGTTTTGCCTTGCAGGCGGCGAAACGCTGAGGTATGCAAAATGCGGTCTCGGTCGCGTTGAAAGGCGGTGCGATAAGCTGCCTCTGGCTCGGGGAAGGCGCGCCCGCGAGAGTCGGCGCTGCACATCGCGTATGGCGCGAGCACGGCGCGCTCGAGGGCTTCAAGTTGTTCGCGTGTGCGCCTCATCGCATCGCGCATTCTACGAGTGTGGTGTGAAGTGTGGCTTGTAACGTCCTTTGCGCGCGCTGAATCCTAATTTGACGGAAACGACAAATCGCGTAGGATCGCACACGCAAGAAAAAGGAGCGACTTTCAATGACCACTGTAACCAGCAAACCCTTCGCTGTCACCGACGAGACGTTTGCTCAAGCAGTTGAGCGCGCGCAAGGTTTGATCCTGGTGGACTTTTGGGCGGCATGGTGCGCGCCTTGCCGCATGATCGCGCCCGTTTTGGAGCAGATCGCTGCTGAGTATCCCGACCAGATCAAGATCGCCAAGCTCGACGTGGACAGCAACCCGGCGACGGCGATGAAATATGGGGTGATGAGCATTCCCACGCTGATCCTCTTCAAGGATGGGCAGCCCGTAGATCGGCTGGTTGGCTACATGCCCAAAGAGCGCCTGCTGATGCGCCTGCGACCGCACTTCTCAACGCCGAAAGCGTAGCGCGGAGGAGGCATGCGCCATGGCTGAGCGACACCACACGCGAGCGCGCTGGCGCGAGCGCATGACCTTCGACGCTTACACCACAACAGGGCACCACATCGTGATGGACGCCGCGCCGCCGAATGGTGACGACCGCGGACCGCGTCCCATAGAGCTGCTGCTCACCGCGCTTTCGGGCTGCACGGGCATGGATGTGCTCGCCATTCTCCAGAAGAAACGCGAGCCTGTGGAGGCATTTGAGGTTCACGTGGAGGGCGTGCGCGCGGAAACACACCCGAAGGTCTTCGTCGAGATTGATGTGCTGTATCGCGTGACGGGTAACGTCAAGCCTGAGTCGGTGGAGCGTGCCATCGAGCTCTCGCGCGACAAGTATTGTGGCGTCGGCGCGATGCTCCACGAAGTCGCGCGCATCAACTACCGCTACGAAATCCTCGCTGGCAGCGCGGAGCCAGCAGCGAGTTCGGCGTCTTAAGCTAAGATGTGGTGACGACGCTCGGCGCGGGAAGCACAGCCTTCCTGCGCCTTTTCGTTACGGCGCGCCCGTGCATGCGAGAGCCCAACTCTCACAGCGTTTTCAAGCAACGATGATGGACGGAGCGCTCGACCAGCGGCTTCGCTTGCCTTTAATGGAAGCGCTGCAATTGTGCGACGAAGAGCTAGAGCTGACACTTGCCGACGCCACTCTGCTCAACGAGAGGGACGAGCGAGTGCCGACGTATCGCTTTCACATGCAGGTGCGCGGCAGCCGCACGATTGCGGGCGAGATCTCGCTGCGCATTGGCAGCTCGCCCAATCTCGTGGTTTACTACGGCCACATCGGCTACCATGTTGAGCCGCCCTATCGAGGGCGACGCTTTGCCGCGCGGAGCTGTCGGTTGCTCTTGCCGCTGGCACGGGCGCACGGCATGGACGAGCTATGGATCACCTGCAACCCCGACAACTGGGCTTCTCGGCGCACTTGCGAGCTTGCTGGAGGGGTGCTCGTTGATATCGTGGACATCCCTCCAACTCATCCGCTGTATCGCCGCGGCGAGCGACAAAAGTGCCGATACCGCTTTGAGTTGCGTGGGATCGCGGCGTATGAGCTCATTTGTTAGCCTGCGCAGCACCCGAGCCTAGGCGGTGCTCCACAAGCGATGCTCCTCCTGTGTAAGACGGAGGAAGCCCGCAGCCGAAGCGTAACGTGCGTGTCAGGCCAATTGCCTCGAGAGTGAGCTTCGCGAAGTTGCATGCTCATCGCAAAGCACCCCTTGACATCTGCGCCTGATCGCGTATGCTTGCAGCTCAAACTTAGTGTTCAACCGCCACGAAGCGGTACGCATGCGCGGCCGTTGCAGCAAGGGATGCTTGCTGTGGCGGCTGCGTTCACATATTGGGCTGCCCGCAACGCTGTAATCACCAAACCCGCGGCAGCGCAAAGGGTAAACCCAGAAACAAGGGCTTGATGTCAGAAAGGTGTGCGAGAACGCGATGGGCGATCATCAATCTTGTCCGCTCTACGAGGAGCGCTTTGAGCATGACGCTTGTGGCATCGGCTTCCTTGCCGACCTGTCCGGAAGACCAACGCATCGCATCCTTGACGACGGGTTGCGCTGTTTGGAACGCTTGGCGCACCGCGGTGCGTTTGACGCCGACGGCAAGAGCGGTGACGGCGCCGGCATTCTATGCGGCATCCCGTTCAGTTTGTTCAACCGCGAGTTGGAGCGTGCTGGGCTGCGAGCCTATCGCGACGGCGAGATCGCCGTCGGCATGATGTTCCTGCCGCGCGCGCCCGAAGCCAACGCCCGCGCGCGCGAGCTGGTCAACGCAGAACTGCGCCGGCGCGAGTTGCCTGTCCTCATGTGGCGCACGGTCGTGCACGAGCCGAATGTCCTTGGGCAACGTGCTCTCCAAACGCTGCCGGACATCCAGCAGGTGATCATCGAGCGCCCATCCCACTTTCGCACCGAGCTGGAGTTTGATCAGCATCTCTACCTCGTGCGGCGCTGCATCGAAAACGCCGCGCGCGCTGAAGGACTGGAGGGTTTCTACATTGCCTCGTTCTCGTGCCGCACCATCGTCTACAAGGCGCTGGTCTCAGCGACGCAACTGCGACGCTTTTACCTCGACCTCAACGATCCAGACTTCAAGGTGTCGCATGTGCTGTTCCATCAGCGCTACTCCACGAACACCTTGCCCACGTGGGAGCGCGCGCAGCCGTTTCGCTTCATCGCGCACAACGGCGAGATCAACACCATCGAGGGCAACCAGAACTGGATGCGCGCGCGCGAGCCGGAGCTGGACTCGCTCGTCTGGGGCAGCGAGATC
>JANWUW010000017.1 GCA_025057935.1 Thermoflexales bacterium | reverse complement strand
GGTCATAGTCGAAGAAAGCGCCTGTTCCTTGCAATGCCTTCTCAATACGCGCCTTTTCGTCTGAAGACACGTCAAAGAACAGCAGCACAAGGAGAGGACTGTAGCCAAAGTACAGATCTACCCAATCCGGCGCAGTGCCTGCTTGTGCGTTCAAGCTTGCTAGAATCTTGCGTATTGCCATCGCTGTTGCATTATCTGCACATGGCGATGGCATTGTTGCTGGCTGCGATGTTGTTGTGCGCTGCACAGTTACCGCAGACCGACTTTGCTCAATTGTGCGGAAGGGGGCGCGCTCGTTGTTCCACAGCATTAACATTAGCCAAGTATGATCGTGATACCTGTTGTCCGCAACAAAGTGCTTCTCGTCGTTCGTCTTAGTGTACGTGTAATTTCGCTGATAAGAGATTGATGTCGCGTGATTGGGGTATTTCGCACTCCCGCTGTGAACAATGGAGAGCGCGACTGTATTGTTGCGGCGATCGTGGCTGACGACATGGCGCGTCTCAGCCGTGCGCGGCGCTTTTGCCGACTTACCCGTAGCTGTTGCGCCACGGCTTGCCGCCCATTCGGAGCTCCATTGCGCGCTCTCCGCCAACCGCTTGAGCGGCAACAGCTGAACAATTTCGCGCTGAGACGGATGCGATATGAGGCTCTCGACCTCACAGCGCGCATCAACCTTTTCGGTGCCCGTGGTGCCTTGTGTATCGCGCTGGAACAGGTGATAGACCATGCCGCTTTGCTTGTCATAAAAAACAGCATGGCGTTCTTGAACGACACTTGTTGGTATCTCTTTGGTGATTGTATTAGTAGAGCTGAAATTTTCTGTCACATTCACGAAGTGCGAGGTCGGCGCAATGCGTACTCGTAGGGCTTGGAGGTAATGATCTATGCGGTAAACCTGTGACTTAGCGTTGAAGCGACGCTGTTCTTCCTCCGTCGTAAACACATGCTCTGTTGTAAGTTGCTGAGTGTAGTCTAGTTCCACATTGTCTGTGACAAGCCACTCGCGGTAGCTTGAACGAGACAGCATATCGGCCTGCGCGTCACGAGCAAGACGGATTGCCTCTGGATAGAGCTTTTCGTAGCGGAGGATATGCGTCTCGCCCGCATGTTCGCGCAGGAATCGCGCCCCATCTATGCCCTGCTTCCGTGTCGCAATGATGTACGGAGGATACACATGCGCAAGCACGGCGAGGTCTGTGGCCAGCGGCGCAAGCGATAAAGGCGAAGACAACTCTGTCACACTGAATGCGCGCACAAACGGCAATCCTTCGAGATGTACATCGAAATAAACCGTATGGTATTCTCTTCCGTAGATGTAAAAGTCATAAGGCGAGAGGATGGGCACAATAAGCTCAAACCGAACACGTGGAGGGGCAAACTTGTCGTAACCGCACAGCGCAAAGGGCGCGCCGACCTCGTCCGAGACAATGTAGCACAAATTCTCGGGCTTGAGCGTCAGGATGTAAAACGTCAGCTGTGCTTTGGCGCCGCTGCTATCTGGGACTGGTGCCACAAGGTGGCGTTGCCCTGGCGCTACATCCATGACGGCAAATAGCGGGTCGTTCGGGTCGCGACTGAAGATGAACACGTGCGGCCCAGCGTAGGTGAACTCAAAGCGATCATTGACTTCATTCGCAGCAATCTGCGCCAGCGTCCTATCGTCCCGTATGCGCCGCTTGTCCCAACGCCCTAAGAAAGCACGGCGCCGTGGCAAAGATTGACGGTACTCATGGGGTGTTTGCCAATATGGCAACTCGGCAAAGGCCGCGACGGCATAGTCAATCGTGCGCTGCAGGAAGCACATTGAGACAGCATCCTTGAAATGAACGGTTTCTTCCACTTCCCTTACGGGGCTTGTCTTCCCCTTCCCTGGCAATATGCCGAAACGTATCACAGAAGCGCCGAAGACTGGGTCATAGGAACGGAAGAAATGCCCGTAATGATTCCCCATGAACCATTCCGTGCATTGCGCAGGCAGCGGATACACCAGCGAAGGCGTGTAGTTCAACACGGGCACAGGACCGCCAGCGGGCTTACCGAGGATATCCTTGGCAACCTTGAACTTCGTCGCGGGGTCGTAGTAAGCCAGCGTCGTCGTTGGCAGCCGCGAGAACTTCACTGTGCTTGGGTCTATCAACCGCTCCTCGCCTGTCAGCGGGTCGCGCTGGATAACAGGCACATACGGGAACGATTGCCCAACGCGAGGGCGCTTGTAATCCTTGGGAAAGACGATGTAAACGTCCTTGAACGGTCCCCAGGACACAGGCGTGCCGGCGCTCGCCTGATTGGCGGCGGGTGTTTTCGGCGCGGATGACGGCGATGTGGGAGCCTGCCCTGTCGGGCTTTGGGCAATGCTTGTGCTGACTACGGCGATAGCAGCCGCAAACGCAACAAGCGCACGCAGCGAACGAGCCCAATTGATGGTTTCAGACATGATCAACCTCCTTTCACGATGATATTATATCACAACCACTGCCGAATGTGACTCACTCACAGACGCCGCCTTGAGGAACGCCTTGCTGGGTAAGGCATTGGATCGCGGCGAAAGCCATGAGCTCAAGTGGAACCCCCTTTGGGCTGAGTTCTTTTCCAACCGGCGATCTCCCTGCTAACAACGGCTTGAGATGCATATCTGGCGCGCTTTTGCTGTATGTATGGTTGCGATATCCCGTCCTATTCAGAGTCTTGGACTAAGCCCAGGTTCTCGCCTTGCCGCGATTTCGCCACACGAGGGCATGTCTATGTCAAGGATCAATGACAAACAGCTTCAACACGATTGGCGTCGCAAGAAGGTGTCTTAATGGCGCAGCGGATAGTACAATGCATGTTAAGTTTCAGTGACCTCAAGCGGTCGTTGTGCCGAAAAACCGCATACGCTTCGAAGCCTCACGCAGGCCTCTTGAGACCTCCAACTGCGCTTCAAGCGGCTCTGCGGCTTTCTAGCACCTCATAGTATACCACTGTTCCGCGTGATCGCAGCGCGCGCAAGCCTCGCTCGGCGAGAATCAACTTTTGCGCCAAAAGTGGCTCGGTTCTCGCCGGACTCACACGTCGTTGCAAAAGCGGCGATACTCGCAGTCGCGGCAGCGCGCCCGATGAAGCGTAGATGGGGGGAGTTGTTCGCGCTCCACAATGGTGCGCATCGCAGCAAGGCGCGCCTGAACCTCAGCGCGCAAGCCTGCATCCACCTGAACAGCGTAGGCACGCCGCCGAGGGATGACAAAGATAAAACCGCGCTCCACGGGGCGTCGCCATTGCTCCTCGACGAGCATCGCGTAAGCCGCAAGTTGCAGCTTCCATTGGTGGAACAGTGTGGGCGCCATGCGTCGCGGGGTGGATGCTTCTACCGCTTCGCTGTCCTTGAAGTCCACTGGGATCAGCGCTTGCGGCGTTTCAATCAGCATGTCGAGCTGACCGCACAGCGAGAGCGTCTCGGACTCTAACCACACTTGCATGTGGCGCGTGCCTTCATGTAGCCCGTATTTGCGCAGGCTACGGCGCAGCTCCAACTGCTCTACGTGTTTGCCGCATGCTGCCCCAAGCTGCACCAACGGCGGGCGCGCGACGCGCAAAGCCGGCAAGCAGTATTCGTAGTAGATTAGGCGTTCGCAGTATCCCATTTGCTTCAGGTCAACCACGCGAAACATCTTCGCCTCCTTGCTTGCATGCCTCCTCTTCGCTAACATGATGCTCGCGGCGCAGCGCCCATTCGCGCTCGCCAATTGGGTAGAGATG
The DNA here is from genome assembly GCA_025057935.1 of Thermoflexales bacterium. GTDB lineage: Bacteria > Chloroflexota > Anaerolineae > J036 > Brachytrichaceae > DRWP01. The sequence continues at coordinate 4,547 of JANWUW010000017.1, read as the reverse complement.
CAGCCGCCCTGCGTGCTTGCCCAGTTTGAGCACAGCGCGACGCATGAGCTCGCGTTGGTGTGCTGCCGAGAGATCGCCGACGAAAGCGCTGTACTGAATGCGCTCCATGCCGTAGTCGAGGCACAGCTCGGCAATGCGTGTGCGTATGCGGTTGTTGGAGATGTCGTAGATGAATACGCACATCATGTCAGGGCTTGAAGACGAAGCCGCTGTACTCAGCACGATCGCCGCGCAGGAAAGTGGCGAGGTGGCGCGCTTGGGTCTGGATGATCTCGCGCAGCGCCCAGCGCTTGTTGCCCTCGTAGCGCTCGTTACCCTCTTCTAAGCGCGCGATTACGCGCTCGGCGATGGCGCGCCGAGTGGCATCGTCGAGCCGACCTTCGGCGTCGCAGCTTAGCAGCACGCCTTTGCCCACCATCCCCAGCAACACGCGATCCACGATAGGCTGGCGGAACTCCTCGATCAGGTCGAGCGTGAGGCTGGGCTTGCCAGGGCGATCGGCGTGCAAGAAGCCAGCGAAGGGATCAAGCCCAGCGAGTACGAGGGCTTGCTCAGTGACGCGCGCGAGGACAGCATAGGCATAGTTCAAGGCGCAGTTGAAAGGGTCGCGCGCATTGCGGTGACGACGCCCGGGCCAGCCCAGCGCTTCGGGCACAATCAGGCGCACGCCCTCCCAGTAGCGCTGCGCGGCGCGGCCTTCGAGCGAGAGCAATGCATTGCGCAAGCGCTCGATTGGCGGCTTGTGGGCATGCGCACTGGCGAGAGACGCCTCGCGGCGCAGCAGGTCCTCAAGTTCGGCTTCGTGGTCGAGTACCTCGTGGGCGATCACACGCAGCGCGTGAGCGATACGCGGCTCGCTCGACTTGCGGTTGCGCGCGTGATACAGCAGCAGCGCTGCTTGGTTGCGGATCTTTGCATGCGCAATAGCGGCAGCGACGTGCACGGCGCGCGCGTCTTGGTAGGCAAGCAGTTGCGCGCGGCGCGTGGCGACTGTGCCAGTCAGCCCGTCGGTGTACAGCGAGGCACCAGAAGTGGTGCTGCCACTGCGCACAACGTGGATGGCGATCCCACGCTCGGCGCAGGCGATGATCGCGTCGCTGGAGAGGCTGACGCCGCGGCTCTTAACGATCAGTTGGCGCAAGTAGATCAGCGGCGCTTCGGCGCGGATCTCACCTTTCACCGTCACGCGCAGGCGCTCGCTGTGCTTCCCCACGTAAGCGCCGTATTCCTCAACGATCAGCGTCTCGAGTTTTGCCACGGATCTCTCTCTCCGAAAAAGGCACAGGCATTCCAAGCGCAGAAGGCGCAGCGCACTCAAACGAGCTCGATGCGCACTAGTCCGTTTCCCTTTACAGCGTGTTGCCCAAGGTGCACGATCTCCGCCCAGCGCAGGAGCTCAAGGAAGGGCACAAACGAATCTGCCTCGAACACAGCGCGACCGATGAAGCCGCCAAGGTTGGTTGTGGCGCGAGTGCGCTCGGAGTAACCGCGCAGTGGCACCCAGTGCGTTTCGTCTTCGACAAGGCGCACGGCGTCGGCGCAGTGTAGCAGCGCGAGCTTGGCGTCGCGGTCGCGCGGCAAGCACGCGAGCGGTTGGGCGTAAGCGCGGCTGAGCTGCTCCAAGCGCTCGAGCAAGCGATGCACGATCACGTTGAACTGAGGTTGGCGCACCCATTCCCCTTGGGCTTTGAGCGAAGTAGGCGTGTGGAAGCGTAAGGTGAGGCGTTGATGCACGGCGCGCGTGTCGCGCTCGGCTTGCTGGCGCACGTCGGCTTCGGTGATGAAAAGCTCGGGCGTGTGCACGATGCGGTCGCCCTCGGCGAAGAGGTGCTGCGTCATGCGGCGGTAGGGATGATGCGCGAGCACGCGGTGGAGCGCAAAGCGACCGCGTTGTGCAGGCTGCGCCTCGCCAGCTTCGCGCGCGATGAATCGCCCTAAGCCCATGCTTTCTGCGCGGCGCAAGCTGAGCACGATCATCGGGAACGCCTCGATCAGCTCGCCGAATAGCGTCAAGCCGAAAGTGAGAAGCCCGTTGGGCGGCAGGAGGCGTTGGTCTTCGGGGAGCGGCGGTGGCGGGTCAATCACGTAGGGGCGTGGGATGTCCTGACCGCGCAGGTTGTGCTCGTCGAGCGTGTGCAGCAGGCGCTGGAGCATTGGCTCGTTGCTAAAGGCGGGCGCGTCGCGGTGCTGCGGCTCGTTGGCGAGGCGCATGGCGGCGCGGTAAAGCATGCCGCGCAGTGCGCTGCCGTTGAAGGCGTGCAGGTAGATCGGCTCAGTGGCGCGCAGCTCAAACGTTAGCTGGAGCGCGCAGAAAGAAGCGAGCGTGCTCATGCTCCGTCCTCCTCGAACGCATCCGCTGACGGCGTGCTGCTGAGCACGCTGAGGTCTAAACCGATCCCGTGTTCATCGCCTCGGTAGGGTACATCCACGACGATGGGGTAGCGTTCACGCAGGACGCGACCAGTGCGGCGCAGGCGCGCAAGCTGAGCGTGGCGCAAAGGCACGAGCAGCTCTTGCGCGAGCGTAGCGGGCAGGCCATGCCATTCGCCCTGCAGACACGCGGGCAGAACTTCCACGCCGTCGAATGCGCGATAGAACAGCTCCTCTGTGCGCTTGTCCGCAGCTTGAAACGCTCTCAAGCGGTCAAGCGTGGTGTGCACGAACTCGCGCTGAGCGTGCTCGAAGTCACGCAGCCAGTTGGTTCGGATGGTGGAGTCGGAATAAATCGCATCTAGCCAAGTGCTGATGCAGTCCTCAGCAATGGGCTTGCCGTGATGCGGCTGGAGCACGCGGAGCGCAGCCTCGACAAGGCGCTGATCGTAGGGACGGCGGTCATCGGTGGGCTGCGTGAACACGTTGACCGGCGCTGTGGGCTGGCGGCGCCCGCGGCGGTTCACACGACCGAAGCGTTGCACGAGCGCCTCAAGAGGCGCTGGGTCGGTGAACAGCACGTCGAAGTCGACATCGAGGCTTACCTCAATCACTTGTGTTGCCACGAGCGCGATGGGGCGCCGGTGCTGGGCGCGTGTGCTGACAGCGTTGAGCAGTCGCTTCTCGCGCAGGCTGCGGTCGCGCGCGTTGAAGCGCCCATGCAGCAGCACAACCTCCGCATTTGGCAGCGCTGCGCGCAGGCGCTGAGCAGCGTATTGAGCGCGTGAGACAGTGTTCACGCACACCAGCACAGCTAGCCCTTCGCAGGCTGCGGCAACGATGTCTTGCCAATGATGTGGATCGAGGAGGTCGCCTTGGCGGATGAAGAGCGTGTGGCGGGTGCTGGCGGCGTAGAGCTCGGCGTCGGCGCGAATGAGAGCGAAGTCCCCTATGGCTGCGCGCAACTGCTCTAGGATGATGGAGGGCAGCGTCGCGGACATGACGAAGAAGCGCGCTGCGTGAGCTTCGCGCAGCCGCCGCATCATGGCGAAGATGAGCGCCAAGCGCGCTGGCTCGTAGGCGTGAATTTCGTCGAGCACAAACGCCGCGCCATGGAAGTCCGTCCACATCCCCTCATAGCCATCAAGGCGATAAGCGGCTTTCAGCATCTGATACGGGCTGAAGATGTGGATCGGCGAGTGGTGCAACCGCACGAGATTCTCACGCCATAGCGCTTGCTTGTGCGCTTTCTTTTCGTCAAGCGTTGGGTCTATCTCCATTAGAAGGCGGTAGAGCGCCAGCAAGCCGCGCCCGTGCTGAAGCTGGACGTCGCGCGGGTGAAAGATGCGCGCGAGCCGCCGCCACATTGCGTTCATGCTTGCTTGGTAAGGCAAGGTGTAGAACAGGCGCGGTGCGCCCTGCGCGGCTGCCCAGAGCAACGCGGCTTCGGTCTTGCCGCTTCCCGTTGGTGCGATGAGCACCGCGGAGCCTTCGGTGGATTCGGCGCGTTGCTGGTGGGCGTGATAGTGTGGGATCAGCGATTGCCACTGCTGGCGCAGTGCCGCTGGCGTGGCGCGAAATGCGCGGATAGTGCCAACGTAAGCTGAGGCGGCGTGATCCGCTTGTGTGATCAACCCGCGCAGGAGCAGGGCGCTGTGGCGCGTAGTTTCAGGCTGGTTGCTTGACCAGCGGCTGAATACGTCTAGCGCTCGCCGAATCAAACGCGCCCCTTCCTGTGCTAGGAGCTGCACGGCTTGATCTCGGCTCAGCGCTGGCTGTGCAGGGTCAAGGTCAGTGAAGCCGAGTTGATGAGCCCAAGGTCGAGCGCAGGTAGCGAGCCAGTCGAAAATCGCGCAGGCGTCCTCGCGTGGCAGGGTGCGAAGCATTGCGTCAAGCTGGGCGTCTTCTTCTCTGGGGTAGGCGTCCTCGATTTCAGTCTGGTCGCGATGGTGGGTGGCGATTGCAGCGATCACCCAGGCGCGCCCTTCCGTTCCTTGGGGAAACACCCAATCCACGAATGCGAGCGAGAACACCTCGTGGCGGTGCTTCGCCCACTGCTTGGCTGCTGGCGAATCGCGCGTTTCTTTGCGCAGCCGCGCTTGAAACGCCGGCAGGCTCTTGCCCAGGTCGTGGAGCAGGCACGCCCAGAACAGCCAGGACCACAACTGCGGTTGCCC
>JANWUW010000072.1 GCA_025057935.1 Thermoflexales bacterium | reverse complement strand
GTGCGCACGCCCGCGAGCTTCATGATGCGTTGAATGTAAAGCGCGCGGCTTTGCGACACAGTGCGCTCGAAGCACACATCGTAGCGCTTCCAAGGCGAGAGATCGGTGAGATCGAACACGACCTTGCGGTCGTCCACCACCTCCACTTCGACGCCGCGACGTTGGAACGCCTCGAGGAGCATCTTCTCCTCTGGGCGCACAACGCTGCACACCAAGCAAACGCGCATGGTGCTCCTACGCAGCCTTGCAATCGCGTGGAGGCTACTCGCCCCAGTCTTCTTCCTCGATGGGCGCGGGGGCGAGCGCAAGCGGCTCGAGCGAGACCACTTCTAACTCAGCACCGCACTCGGGGCATCGCACCAGCTCATGGAGCACAGGTTGCGAGTTGAGCGTCACAATTGCGCCGCAGTCTGGGCATTCTGCAGTGTACATGGCATTGCATGGATACCACGTTGTGGGAGAAGTGTCAATGCGCTGCAGATTGCCGTCCCTGCCTTAGCGAGCTTAAGCCGCATTGTCCCTCATGCGGCAGCAGTGCGTCGCACGGTGGGAGTGCGACGCGGGCAAGCCATCGGCGCACAGCTCCCAACAAGCGAGCATCAAACAGCTCCCCGCGCATTCTCTACGCACGCGGCGAGATTTTGCGATACACTTGGAGATGCCGTGGTCGCAACTTTGCCGAAGCGCCGCACCTCAAAAAACCTCGCTGCAATCCTCGTCGTAGTTGCGCTTGCTGTCCTTTGGCAAGCTGTCAAGGTGGCGTTCAATCTCGATGGTCGAACGCTGCCTCACCTCTGGGAGATAGTGCTTGCGCTCGGCGAGCCGGCGCGCCGTAACGGTCCGCCTTTGATCGTTGAGCTGCTCAACGCCGCCCTGTTCACTGCGCAGGGCGCTTTTTTTGGCTTTGCGATTGGCGCGGTGCTGGGCTTCGTGCTGGGCACGCTCTTTGCCCATGTTTCCCTGCTGGAGCGCAGCTTAGTGCCCTACGTGGTCGCCTCGCAAACGGTGCCCATCCTCGCCATTGCGCCCATGGTGGTGATTTGGCTTCAAGGTTCGTGGTGGTCAGTGCCGGTGATCGCCGCCTATCTCACCTTCTTCCCTGTGACGATCAACACGCTGCGTGGCATGAAGTCACCCGATCCGCGCGCGCTTGAACTGATGCGGTCATACGCTGCAAGCACGTGGGAGACGTTGTGGAAGCTGCGCTTTCCGGCAGCCCTGCCGGCGATCTTCACGGCCTTCAAGATCGCCGCCACGTCCTCGGTGGTTGGCGCGATCATCGCAGAGCTGCCGGCGGGGGTGCAGCGCGGGCTGGGCGGGGCGATCTTAAACTTCAACCAGTACTACATCACTGGACCTCAGCGCCTATGGGCAGCGATTGCAATGGCGGCGCTCGTCGGCATCGTGTTCTACGTGGTGATCGCAGCGATCGAGCGTGTTGCGCTGCGCAACATCGTGCGCTAGCCTAATGGGGAGAACAAGCATGACGCCAGTCGTCACCTTGACCAACGTGAACAAAGTGTTCGGCGGCGGCGGACGCCCGCAGACCGTGGCACTGAAGGACATCAACCTGCAGATCGAGCCGCGCGAATTTGTCTCGCTGATTGGACCCTCAGGGTGTGGTAAGTCCACCCTGTTGCGCACCATCGGCGACCTAGTGCCGCCCTCCACCGGCGAAGTCGTCGTCAACGGCAAGACTGCGCACCAAGCGCGGCTCAACCGCGAGTACGGCATGGTCTTCCAAGCGCCTGTGTTGTTCGAGTGGCGCACCGTGCTGCACAACGTCGAACTGCCGCTGGAGATCATGCGCGTCCCGAAGAAGGAGCGCGAGCAGCGCGCGCGGGAGATGCTCAAGTTGGTGGAGCTGCAAGGATTCGAGCGCCACTACCCTTGGCAGCTCTCGGGCGGCATGCAGCAACGCGTGGCGATCGCGCGCGCATTGGCGTTCCGCCCGCAGTTGTTGCTCATGGACGAGCCATTTGGCGCGTTGGACGAGCTGACGCGCGAACGCATGAATGCCGAGCTGCTGCGCATCTGGCAAGAGACGCAGACCACCGTCGTGTTCGTCACTCACTCGATCCCCGAGGCAGTGTTCCTCTCCACGCGGGTGGTGGTGATGAGCGCACGGCCTGGGCGCATCACCGCCATCATCCCAATTGACCTTCCCTACCCGCGCGACGTGGAAACGCGAGAATCGCCGCGTTTCTTCGAGCTGGTGACCGAGGTGCGCGAAGCGCTGCGCCGAGGCGAGGAGATGCGCGCATGACGCTGCAACCTGTTCCCAACCCCCTCTCGCGCTACACGCCGCAGATCACCGTCTTCATCGCGGTGCTGGTCGCGTGGGAGGTGATCGTGCGCGCGTTGAACATCCCGCGCTTCCTGCTGCCAGCGCCCAGTGTGATCCTCAGCGCCTTGCTTGTGACTTTCTCTACAGTGCTGGAGAGCGCGTGGTACACCTTGCGTAACGCGCTGCTCGGGTTCGCGCTGGGGTGCAGCGCTGGCATCCTAGTCGCGCTGGCGACCTCACGCTGGACAACCGTGCGCGAAGGGCTGTTGCCCGTCGCCATCGCCATCAACTCCATCCCGATCATCGCCCTAGCGCCGATCGCCAACAACTGGTTCGGCAGCAACAACCCCATGTCTAAGGTGATGATCGTGATCTTGATCACGTTCTTCCCAACTATGATCAACACTGTGCGCGGCTTGACCCTCGTGGAGCCAGCCAAGCTCGAGCTGATGCGCTCCTATGCAGTCTCGGAGCTGGAGGTGTTGACCAAGGTGCGCATTCCCAACGCCCTGCCCTACGTGTTCAACGCCTTCAAGGTGTGCAGCTCGCTCTCACTGATCGGCGCCATCGTCGCTGAGTACTTCGGCGGTCCGCGCAAATCGCTGGGCGTGTACATCCTGCAAGAAGCCCAGCTCTTCCGCTTCGACAACGCCTGGGCAGCAATCATTATCGCTTCCCTGCTGGGGATTGCGTTTTACGCGGTGGTGATCACGGTGGAACGTCGGTTGATCCCCTGGCATGTGTCGGTAGACTAGCTCACGGCGACAGGCGCACCCGACCTGCCGCGAAGCCGGAGGTGCGTATGCGCGCAAAACAACCCAACGCAAAGGAGAAGGAAAAATGAACGCGAAACTTTCAAAGACGAGTCTGCTTGTTGCTTTGACGGCGCTAGTGCTTTCCGCCTGCGCTGTGCCGACGCCAGCACCACAGCAGCAGCCTCCCGCGCAAACAGAGACCCAACCACAACAACCTGCCGCACAGCCGACCGAAGCTCCCGCTGCGCCCAGCAAGGTCGCTGTGCGCGTCGTGCTGCAGTGGGTGCCACAGTCGCAGTTCGCCGGCTACTACGCGGCGAAGGACAAAGGCTTCTACGAAGCTGAAGGGCTGGATGTCACCATCATCCCTGGCGGCCCCGACATCGCGCCCGCGCAGGTTGTGGCTTCGGGCGGCGCGGAGTTTGGTGTAGCTTGGTTGCCCGGGCGCATGCTCGCTGCGCGCGAAGGCGGCGCCGATCTCGTCAACATCGCGCAAATCTTCCAGCGCAGCGGCACGCTCATGGTCTCCTTCAAGGAGAAGAACATCACGAAGATCGAGGACTTCAAGGGCAAGAACGTCGGCTCGTGGCTGCTCGGCAACGAGGCGGAGCTCTTCGCCGCGCTGCGCAAGTTCGGTCTCGACCCAGAGAAAGACGTTAACATCGTCAAGCAGAACTTCGACATGAGCCAACTGCTAAACGGCGAGGTGGACGTAGCGCAAGCGATGATCTACAACGAGTACGCCCAGGTGCTCGAGACGCGCAACCCGAAGACCGGCGAGCTTTACAAGCCCGAGGAGCTCAATGTGATTGACTTCAACGAGGTCGGGACCGCGATGCTGCAAGATGGCGTCATGGCGCGAGAGTCGTGGCTGGCGCAGCCGGGCAACGAAGACATCGCTGTGCGCTTCCTGCGCGCCACCTTCCGCGGCTGGATGTTCTGCCGCGACAACTTTGACGAGTGCGTGCAGATCGTGCTGAACAACGGCACAGCGCTCGGCGAGAGCCACATGCGCTGGCAGCTCAACGAGGTCAACGCTCTCATCTGGCCCTCGCCCAATGGCATCGGCATCATGGACGAGAACCTCTACAAGCAAACCGTCGAGATCGCCAAGACCTACGGCATCCTCAAGCGCGATCCCGACCCAGGCGCTTACCGCACAGACCTCGCCAAGAAGGCGCTTGAGGGCTTGGAGGGCGATACAAAGGGCTTGAACTTCAAGAAGATCACGGTCGAGCTGAAAGAGGGCGGCAACTAACCTGCGCTTGAACCTATGGAGAGCCAGGAGCCTCGTTGCTTCTGGCTCTTTCCTTTCGGAGGGCAAACATGGCGAGAATGGACTTCGGTATCACCTTTAAGTCGGACATGGACTGGCGCCGCGAGCTGAAGATCGTGCAGCAAGCAGAAGCGGTCGGCTTCAAGTACGTCTGGAGCTTCGACAGCCACGTGCTCTGGCAAGCGATCTTCCCGCGCTTCGCCCTGTGGGCATACCACACCAAGAAGGTGCACATCGGTCCGCTGGTCACCAACCCGGTGGTGCGCGACGTCACCGTCTGCGCCAGCGACTTCGCCACCTTGCAACGCATCAGCGGCGGGCGCATGGAGCTGGGCATTGGGCGCGGCGACAGCAGCCGACGTCGCCTTGGCAAGCCGCCAACTACCATGGCGCACCTCGAGGAGTTCGTCGAAAAGTTCCGCAAGCTCACCGCAGGCGAGCACATTGACTACGACGGCACCGACGTCTTCTTGAGCTGGGCAGATAGTGGCGTGCCGCCAGTGTGGGTAGCTGGCTATGGTCCCATCGCGCTGCGCAGCGCTGGGCGCATCGCTGACGGAGTGGTGTTGCAGTTCGCCGATCCGCACCTCATCAAGTGGTGCTTGCAGTTCGTTAAGGAAGGCGCAGAGGAAGCAGGGCGCGATTACTCGCAGATCAAGATCATGGCGTGCGCGCCGATCTGGATCGGCAGCGACCTCGAATATGCGCGCGAGCGCGTGCGCTGGTTCCCAGCGTTGGTCAGCAACCACGTCGTGGATCTGCTCAAGCGCTACGGCAAAGAGAATCTGCCGCCGGAGCTGGTCACTTACGTGGAGACGCGCAAAGGCTACGACTACCTACACCATGCCGAGGTCGGCAGCAGCAACGCCGAGTTCGTGCCTGACGAGATCGTCGACCGCTACTGCGTGATCGGCACCATCAAAGACCACATCGCCAAGCTCGAAGAACTGCAATCGCTCGGCGTGCATCAGTTCAACATCTACCTGATGTGCGGCGACGAGGAAAAGCAGGTTGCGGCGTACGGTCGCTACGTAATCCCGCACTTCAACGGCAAGAAGCACATCGCCGTCGCCAAGACAAGTGCGAAGAAAGCCGCAAAGCGCGCGCAGAAGACGAAAGCGGCGAAGAAGGCAAAGACCACTGCCCGCAAAGCGGCTCGCGTCGCAGCCACAGCATAGCCCATTGACGTTGCAGAGGAGATTTGCCATGGCTTTGTTGATCAAGAACGGCACTGTCGTCACCGCATCAGAACACTACACTGCGGACATCTACTGCGAAGGCGAGACGATCACCCGCATCGGCAGAGATCTCGACGCTCCGCCCGGCACAGAGATCATTGACGCCACGGGCAAGTATGTCTTCCCGGGCTTCATTGACCCGCACGTGCACGTGTATTTGCCCTTCATGGGCACATTTGCCAAGGACGACTACTACTCGGCAAGCAAGGCTGCGCTGATCGGCGGCACCACCACGCTGATCGAGATGGTGTGTCAAGGGCGCAACGCCTCGCCCCTGAAGGACGGCTTCGAGTTCTGGATGCAGCAAGCCGTCGGCAAGAGCGCTTGCGACTTCACATTCCACCAAAGCGTGACGCGCTTCGACGCGCAGGCCGAAGGCGAGTTGCGCGAGATCGTCAAAGCTGGCGTGAGCAGCTTCAAGGTGTTCCTCGCATACAAGGGCGCTTTTGGTGTCACCGACGAAGAGCTGTATCACACGCTGCGCTTGGCGAAGTCGCTGGGCGTGATCGTCACAGCGCACTGCGAGAACGCCGACCTCGTGCTCGAGCTGCAGAAGAAGCTCCTCAGCGAGGGCAAGACGGGTCCTGAGTGGCACTACTGGAGCCGACCGCCGCGCGTCGAAGCGGAGGGCGTGCACCACCTGATGACGTTCGCTGAGCTAACCGGCGCGCACACTTACATCGTGCACACCTCGTGCAAAGAGGCACTCGACGAAGCCATGGCAGCTCGCGCGCGCGGCATCCCCGTTTGGGTGGAGACGCTGATCCAGTATCTCGTCCTTGATAAGAGCTACGCGGAGCTGCCGAACTTTGAAGGCGCCAAGTACGTCATGTCGCCGCCCCTGCGCGACAAGAGCAACCAAGAGGTCTTCTGGAACGCCCTGCGCCAACGCATGGTCTCAACTGTCGCCACTGACCACGCGCCATTTGACTTCAAGGGTCAGAAAGAGATGGGGCGTGATGACTTCACGAAGATCCCGAACGGCATCCCCTCCTTGGAGGATCGCGTGAACCTGCTCTACACCTACGGCGTGACCACAGGCAAGATCGACTTGAACACGTTCGTGGACGTTGCAAGCACGCAGGCGGCAAAGATCTTCGGCCTATTCCCGCGCAAAGGGACGATCGCCGTCGGGAGTGATGCGGATTTAGTGGTGTACGACCCAAACTACCGCGGCGTGATCTCAGCCCAAACGCACCACATCAACCTCGACTACAACGCCTTCGAGGGTTGGGAGATCAAGGGTCGCCCGTCAGTGGTGACGGTGCGCGGCAGGGTGATGGTGCGCGAGGGCGAGTTCGTCGGTCAGTTTGGGCACGGCAAGTTCATCGCGCGCGAGCCAAGCCACTTCTAGCGAGCAGGCGCGGCGCACAACGAACAAGCGCAGCACCGTGGAACGGTGCTGCGCTTGCTGTTTAGACCCGTGCTGAGATGTTTTGGCGCGCTACTGGATGATCAGCTTGCCGCGCATCAACACCGCGTGGCCGGGGAAGGTGCAAATGTAGTCGTAGCTGCCTGCGGGAGGTGCATCGAAGGTGATGGTGTCGCTCTCACCGGGCTTGATCATCTTGGTGTGTGCCAGCACACGGTTGTCGCCGGGCTTGAGATAGCCGTTGGCTTCGCCAGCAGCGATGCCGTCGTTGGCGACAGCGTCTGCGGTGCCCGGGCGCACCAACACCCAGTTGTGCAGCAAGCCTGAGTTGGGGTCAGCCGCGTTCTTGAAGACCAGCGTGATCTTGGAGCCAGCGGGAGCGCGCAACTCGTTCTTGTCGTAGTAAAGCTCATTGCCTTTGGTGCTGATCTCCAGCGTCACCGCCTGTTGGGCAGCAGGCTGCTGTGGCTGCTGTTGCTGCGCCTCCCCGCCGCCACCACAAGCAGCAAGCAGCGCAGCGCCACTCAACAAAGTGATTGCCTTCAACGCCTCACGGCGGGAAATCGTGTGGGACATGGCTTATTTGCTCCTGTATCCGCGGAATGTGAATTGCGGCACAAGTATAGCCTCGTTTGGAGCGAGCCTCAGCATGCTTCCGCTGCTCCAACCGTGCTCTGGTCACAACAATGCGCAGACGGCAGCACTGGCATGATTGTGAGTGGACTTTCACACGGCTCTTCGGCACGAAGGCGCGTCTCTTCGAGTGGCAGCGCGGCAGCGTTTGTTTCGCCATTCCTCGTGGGTGCCTCGCGTTATAATGCCAAGCCTTTTGTTGCACTGCGTTGCAGCAAGCGCTACGACGCAGGAGCATCATCTCATCTCGGAGGAACACGCCATGGGTCCACTGCCGAAGCGCAAACTTTCCTGGGGACGCACACACCGACGGCGCGCTCACGACGCGCTCAAGCCTGTGAAGCTAATACGCTGCGACAACTGCGGCGAACTTAAGCTCCCACACACTGTGTGTCCCTCGTGTGGTTACTACAAAGGTCGCCAAGTGGTGAGCGTCGGCGAAGCGCGCAAGTCTTAGCCACTGCGTGGGCATGACCACCGCCTACGTCTTCCCAGGGCAAGGCTCACAATTTGTGGGCATGGGTGCGCCAATGGCGGCGGTTCGTCCCGTGTTCAAAAGCTATTTCCAGCGCGCAGATGCTGTCTTGGGCTTCTCGCTTTCAACGCTGTGCTGGCACGGACCAGAGGACGCCCTCAACGACACGCTCAACACGCAGCCGGCGATCTTCACACACAGCCTCGCGGCATTTCACACGGTCATGCTTTCGAACGAGCTTGAGCCGCCAGCGTTCGTCGCTGGACACAGCTTGGGCGAGATCAGCGCGCTGTGCGCCGCTGAGGCGCTCACTTTCGAAGACGGGCTGCGCCTAGCGCGCGAGCGCGGTCGGCTGATGAAGGAAGCCGGCGAGCGCGCGCCGGGCAGCATGGCAGCAGTCATCGGACTAGACGCCGCGCTGCTGCAGCGCATCTGCGAGCAAGTTTCTGCCGAGCATACGCCGGGCGTTGTCATCGCCAACGACAACGCGCCGGGGCAGATCGTGATTTCGGGCAGCACAGCAGCGGTCGCCCGAGCGAGCGAATTGGCGAAAGCTGCAGGCGCGAAGCGCGTCATCCCACTCAACGTCAGCGTGGCTTCGCATTCGCCCTTAATGGCATCCATCCAGCCTGCGTTTAGCGCGACCGTCGAGAAGACGCCCATTCGACCGGCGCGCATCCCTGTCGTCGCCAACACAACGGCGCAACCCATTACCCACCCTGACGACATCCGCAATGAGCTCGTCGCCCAGCTCACAGCGCCTGTGCGCTGGGTGGAGAGCCTGCGCTTTATGCGTGCTCAAGGCGTCACGCGCTTTGTGGAGCTAGGTCCCAAAGATGTGCTGTGCGGCTTGATCAAGCGCACGTTGGACGGCGTGGAGACGCTAGCTATCGGATAGGAGCAAATCATGAACTTGAACAATCGCGTCGCTGTGGTCACGGGAGCGGCACGAGGCATTGGTCGTGCAATTGCCATTGAGCTAGCGCAGCGCGGCGCCGCCGTCGTGGTGAATTACAACACCAGCGAAGCTGCTGCGCACGAGGTGGTCGAGCACATCACCAGCCGAGGCGGGCGCGCCATCGCGCACAAAGCCGACGTGAGCCGCCCCGACGAGGCAAACGCCTTGATCAAGGCAGCGCTCGATGCATTTGGCAAGCTCGACATCCTCGTCAACAATGCGGGCATCACACGCGACACGCTGCTCATGACCATGAGCGAAGAGGATTGGGACGCGGTGATCGGCGCTGACCTGAAAAGCGTGTTCAACTGCTGCAAGGCAGCTGTGCGCCCGATGATCCGCGCCCGCTATGGGCGGATCGTCAACATCAGCTCGGTGGTTGGCTTGGTGGGTCAAGGCGGGCAAACAAATTACGCAGCAGCCAAAGCGGGCATCATCGGCTTTTCCAAGTCACTGGCGAAGGAGCTGGGCTCGCGCAACATCACCGTGAACGTTGTAGCTCCAGGTTTCATCCCCACCGCGCTCACGGACGTGCTCAGCGAGGAGCAGAAACAAGCCGTGCTCAAGGCGACGCCGCTCGGTCGCTTCGGCACCCCTGAAGAGGTCGCATACGCCGTCGCGTTCTTCGCCAGCGACGAGGCAGCGTTCATCACGGGCGCTGTGTTAACAGTGGATGGCGGGTTGGTGATGCATTGAGATGACGAATTCAACTGTAACGATTGCCCCGGAGGTCATCCGCACCGTTGTGCGCAACACAGTGCTGGCGCTGTCGAATGTGCGCCGCATCGCACGGCATCGCGCCTGGCGCGGCAGCGATGAGTCGCGCGGCGTAGAAGTCAGTGTGCACGAAGGACAGGTGCATATCAAGCTGCACGTCGTGGCTGCCATTGACGCACCTTTAGTCGAACTCGGTCGCACCATTCAACGCGAGGTCAAAACAGTGGTCGAGGAGATCGTAGGGTTGCAAGTTGCCCGCGTGGACGTGCACTTCGAGGATGTCGCGGCGTGAAGCGCGTATCCTGGCGCTCCAGGTGCTCTACGAAGCCGACCTCGCCGGCCACGACGCTGAAGCAGTCCTTGCGCGCCACCTTAGTGAGGTAAACTACTCGCGCGCGGTGCGCACGTACGCCGAAGCTTTAGTGCGTGGTGTGTTGCAATCCAAAGCGGAGTGCGATACGATCATCGCACGCCTGGCGCCCGAGTTCCCAGTGGACACCCTTTCGCCCATCGACCGCAACATCTTGCGCATTGCGCTATTTGAGATGCGGAAAGGCGCAGTGCCGACGAAAGTCGCAATCAACGAGGCTGTTGAGTTGGCGAAGCTCTTCGGTAGCGAGTCGAGCCCACGCTTTGTGAATGGCGTTCTCGGGTCTGCAGCACGAACATGAATGGCACTATCCTCGGCGTTGGTCCGCTAGAGGTGCTCTTGATCGGGTTGTTGATTCTGATCGTGTTCGGTCCAGAGCGCCTTCCCGAGTTCGCGCGCGGTTTAGGGCGCGCGCTGCGCCGCCTGCGCGAGGCTTACGTCGCGCTTACCTATGAGTTCCGCGACGACCTACGCCCTGTCGTGGCGGAGCTTCAGCAGGTCACCCAGGAGCTCCAAGCCGAAGTGCAGGCGATCCGCCAAGCGGCTGACCTCCGCCCCCTGCTCAACGAGCAAGCCGAAGCGATCGGCCAAGCGGCAAGCCTCGCGCTGCCCAGCAACGGCAGCAGTCCAGCATCAAGCACAGACGTCAGCACGGCATCCACATCCCATTCGAGCCCAGCAGCGCTCTCGGCAAACCACAAGCCCCAATCAGCGGCTGTTGTCCTGCCCTCAGACAATCCGTGGAGCAATATTGGCGCAACAGTGCGCAGCGACGCGCTTGATGAAGACAACCCTTGGCGGGCATAGCTCACGGCTGCGACTCATCCGTGATGCGCACCTGCAACTGCGCTGGCAGCACGCTCTGCACGCTCAAGCCCTGTTGCGTCACGATGCGCGGCGCGATGGTGTGGACGCCAGGCGCAAGCCCGCTCACATCAACAACAACCTGCACATCGTTCTCTTGCAGCGCGTTGAGCACCGGCAACGGTCCTGCAAGCACGATGTCCACGATGGGCGGCGAGACAGTTGCGGTGAGCGGCTGCGCCAAGCCGATCACCCGTGGGCGACGCGGCACTGTGCGCGCGCCCTGCTGCGCTTCGATGCGCACCCGCACTAGCACAGAGAGGTTATCGCCCACAAGAGAGACGTTCGGCGGTACATTCAATCCCACGCGCTTCTCGACATCCTGCGTGCTGCCACTGATGTTCACCTCGAACGTCTCGATGAAGTCCGGCAGTTGCTGAATGGCCTCGCGCGGCCCGAACACGGTGACCACTTGAGGCGCATAGTCCACGCTAATCACAGCATAGCCGTTGGCTGGTTGACCAAAGATGCGCACGCGCACCGCGAGATCGCGATAGTTGCTGAGCTGCTCCAGCGGCACCCGCACACTTACGGTTTCAGGTGAGACCTGAAGCTGGGAGACCAGGCTGCCTTCAGCGCTGCGCAACTGCACGCGCGCGTTTTGCTCCACGGTAGTGCGCGCCCCCTCTAGGCTCACCATGATGTCAGCGCTCACCACCTGGGCGATTAACCGTTGGCTGCCGCTGATGGTCACCACCTGCGGCTGTGCTTCTGGTGCGAGGGCGCGATAGCCGATCGCAGGCGCGCCAATCGTCACCACGCGCACGGGCAAGGTGATTTGCGCTGCGCGGTCAATCACTACCGTGGCTGTCGGCGGGCGCACGGTGAGCACAGTAGCAGGCGAGGCATTGAGAACAGGCTGAAGCTCGAGGGTATAAGTGCCTGGGTCGTACGCCGAAAGATCGACGGGGGCTTGAGGCGTCGCCGTGCGCAATGCTTCCAACACGCTTTGCGGGGCGCGTACGCGAATCGCAATCGTTGAGGGCAGGCTGCTCGATGAAACCACGAGCGCTGCTTGTGGCGGCTTCACCACCACGGGCACTGTGAATGAGTCTTCGAGAATGGGATCTTGCTGCAAGGAAGCAGCCGCCCAAACGAGAAACGCCAACACCACCGAGAGCAGCAACAAACCCGCATTGCTCGCCAACCAGCGCAGCGTACGTTGAAACATCACCACGATGTTGCTCCCCGATGTTACCCAGAAAGGCGTTCCGACGCGAGGGAAAGTTATCGCGACGGCTTGAAGCTAACACATCTCTGAAGACGCCTCCTGCGTCGACGCCCAAAACAAGTTGAAATCTCAGCCTGCGCGTTTACCGCTACAATTCATCGCACCATAGCGACAGAAGGAGTGAAGCGTATCGCGTAAGACATGCGAAGACTGCGCATCACGCATACCACGGCGCCGGAAAAACAACGTGCCTTCCTCGTTGGCGTCGAATTCCGCGACCCCACCTACCGCGCCAAGCACGCCCAGCTTCCCCTCGAAGCTTCGCTCGAAGAATTGACGCTGTTGTGTCAAACTGCAGGCTTAGACGTTGTCGGGCAAACCACGCAGCACCTTGACCGACCCAATCCCAACACCTTTATCGGACCTGGCAAGCTCGAGGAGATCGCAGCGTGGCGCGACGCGCTCGACTTCGATGTGTTGGTGTTCGACGACGAGCTTTCACCACGTCACCAGCGCGAGATCGAGGAGTTCATGGGCGAAGGCGTGATCGTGATCGACCGCACAGCGCTCATCTTGGACATCTTCGCGCAACATGCGCGCACATACGAGGGCGCTTTGCAAGTCGAGCTGGCGCAATATGAGTACCGCAAGCCGCGCCTGACGCGCATGTGGACCCACCTCGCTCGGCAAGCAGGCGGCGCTGCAGGGCGCAGCGGCACGGGCGGCGTCGGCTTGCGCGGACCAGGCGAGACGCAGCTTGAGGTGGACCGCCGGCGCATTGATGAGCGCATCAGCCGCTTGCGCCGCGAGCTCGAAGAAGTGCGCCGTCAACGCGCCCTGCACCGCAAGCAGCGCAAGCGCAGCGAAATCCCCACCATTGCCATCGTCGGCTACACCAACGCTGGCAAGTCCACGCTGCTCAACGCCCTCTCGGGCGCTGGCGTGCTCGCCGAGGACAAACTCTTTGCCACGCTCGACCCAACCACGCGGCGCGTGCGCTTGCCGCACGGCCACTACGTGCTGTTCACCGACACAGTAGGCTTCATCCAGAAACTACCGACCCAGTTGGTTGCTGCCTTCCGCGCTACTCTGGAAGAAGTGACCGAGGCGGACGCCATTCTGCACGTCGTGGACGTTGCGCATCCTTTCGCAGCACAGCAGGCGCAGACCGTAATGGACACGCTGAAGGAGCTTGGCGCTAGCACCAAACCCATGATCATCGCGCTTAATAAGGCAGACAAGCTCAGCCCTGAGCAGCGCCAAGCAGCTGCCCTCGGCTTGCTCAGCGAGGGCATCTTCATCTCCGCGCTCCATCGCCAAGGGTTGGATGAGCTGCTGACGGAGATCGAGGCGGTGTTGTTCGAGCGCTTAGTGCCGATCCGCGTGCGCCTGCCATATCGCGCCGGCGACCTAATGGCGCTGCTGCGGCGCGAAGGTTTGGTGGAAAGCGAGTTTCCTGAAGAACGCGGCGTGTTGATCAGCGGGCGCGTGCCCGGTCGCCTGCTGGAGACTTTCCTGCCGTATCGCGCTGGGTGAGCGAGCAGCGTGCTAAGCCTGCGCTAACTTCATGTTTGCGTTGCGCCAACGCGCCGCTCGTAGAACTTGCTCAAGAACCGACATTAAACTCATGAGGAGCTAAAGCGATGAACTGGTCATTTCGCATCGCGCAGGTGCGTGGCATTGACATCAAAGTTCACGTCACCTTCTTCTTGATCCTGCTGCTCGGCGCCATTCAGTGGGCGGGCATGACGCCGAACGCGCCCGCCGAAGGCGCGCTGTTTGGCGTGGTGTTGATGATCCTGCTGTTCACCTGCGTCACCTTGCACGAGCTTGGGCACAGCATCGCGGCACAAGCATTCGGCATTCCAGTGCGCGAGATCGTTTTGCTGCCACTCGGTGGCGTAGCGTTGATCAGCAAGAACCCAGACAAGCCGCTGCACGAGTTGATTATCGCCATCGCTGGGCCGCTGGTGAATGTCGCGATCGCGGTAGTGCTGTTCTTCGTGACCGGCGCCACGCTGCGCGCCACGCTTCTGGACGGACGCGGCACACTGGGCGAGCTGATCATGCAGCCTTCGCTGGAGACCCTCTTGTTGTGGCTGCTTGCGGCGAACATCACCCTCGTGGTGTTCAACATGATCCCAGCATTTCCGCTGGATGGCGGGCGCGTGTTCCGCGCTTTGCTGGCATTCTTCCTCGGCTTTCCACGCGCGACGCAGATCGCCTCAACGGTCGGACAAGTGCTTGCCATCGCGCTGGGTGTCCTTGGGTTCATCAGCGGGAATTTCATCCTGGTGCTGATTGCGGTCTTCGTGTTCTTCGGCGCGGGACAAGAACAGGCACACGCTCAAGCCAAGACAGTGCTGCAAACGCGGCGCGTGGGCGACGCTTACAACAAGCATGCGCTGAGCTTGCAGATCGGTGACCGCGTCAGCCGCGTGGTGGACTACCTTCTCACGAGCTATCAGCCCGACTATGCAGTGATGCAGGGCAACACGATCATCGGCATCGTCACACGCGACGACGTGATGCGCGCGCTCGCCGAGCGTGCCGAAGATTGCTACGTGACTGAGATCATGCAACGCGAGTTCTTGCGCGTCGAAGCCACGCGCACACTCGACGAGGTGCGTCAACTGCTCACTGAGCAAGGCTCACGGCTTGCAGCCGTGTTCGACGGCTCACGTTACTTGGGGCTAATCAGCTTGGAGGACATCGCTGAGGCATTTGCTGTGCTCAGCTTCTTGGAACGCCAGCGCCAGTTGCGGCAAGAACGCGAGTGGATCAGTTAATCGGTTAAGAGGAGACGCGTGGTGCACTGCAGGAGTGGCTGATTCAGTTGATGCGCCGCTGCACCTTCAACCGTGCACAGCGCCCCGTCCCTGCAAGAGCACAAACCCGTCGTGCCCACGTGAGGCGTGAACTTTGCATGTGCTGAGGATGCCTGCCAACGCGTGCACCACGCGTTCCCACATTCCCTAACGTCCTGCAGCTCGCTCAGGAGAAGCGCTGAAGAAGCGCTCGCGCAGCTCAGCAATGCGCGCCCGGTTGGGGATCACCACTTGGTAGCCCTCAGGGGTGGTGGCGAACTCCGTGTAGCGCTGGTCGATCACTTCTGTTTTGATCTTGTCTGGCGGGACAGTGCGCGCCAACACGGCTAAGCGTTGCATCTCCTCAAGCGTAAGGTTGGTCTTGATCGAATCGCTGAGTTCCACCAGCAAATCAGGCGCCGCAGCAATGAGCGAGGCAAGCACACGCGGGTCTTGCAAGCGCTCGCGCACAGCAAGGATGACCTGCTGCTGCCGACGCGCGCGGTCGAAGTCACCGCCTGGAGAGTGGCGCGTGCGCGCGTACTTCAAGGCAGTCTCGCCGTCGAGTGTGTGCACGCCCTTGCTGAGCCGAAACACCTCTGTGCCGTAATTCTCAGTGGGATATTCTGGATCGTAGATGTCCTCGGGCACCTCAACGGTGATGCCGCCGATGCGGTCAATGAAGCTCTCGAACGCTGTGAAGTTGATACGCACAACGTAGTGAATGGGAACTCCTAAGAAGTGCTCGACCGTCTTCTTTGCAAGCGCAATGCCACCACCAGGGTAATCGCGAGTGTCTCCGATGAAGTTGGCAGCGTTGATGCGGTTGTTCTCAAAGCCGGGAATTGGCACCCAAATGTCGCGCGGAATCGAGAGAATGCCTGCCTCTAGGGTCGTTGGGTCAAGCGTGAAGACAATCATGGTGTCGGTGCGGTAACCCGGCTCGTGCTCGCCAGCGCGCTGGTCAATGCCTAGCAACAGCACGTTGACGCGCTCGCGTCCATCCCAGGGCTCGGGCAGCGCAATCGGCTCGTCAGGGCGCGGTGTGGCAGCAATTGGCGGTCGCGGACCCTGCAGCAACTCTGGCAGGATGGTGAAGCGGTTGGCAAAATAGTCGTAGGTGGCGCGGTATGCGACCAAGCCTGCCACCACACATAGGACAAACCACACCACCCCAGCGACCACAAGCAACCGCTGGCGGTTTTTCATCGTGCGAATGTTAACACGGTGCACTGCGCGAAGCATTGCGCGGCATCCGCGAAGCAGATTTCAACCAACTCACTGTTGCTCCGACAAGCCAAACTACGATGCCCAGCCCGCTCATCAGCAAACCAACGCGCACGCTGAGCGGCTCGAAGCGCAACGCAAGTCGAGTTGCCTGCGACGGCAGCAGCACGGCGCGAAAAACATCCTCGTGGCAATGGATAGGCGCTGATGTTCCGTCCACCTCCGCAAGCCAGCCCGGATAACACACATCGCGCACAACAAGCTCAGCCTCACTTGGCAGCGGCGGCAGCCGCAGCTCGATGCGCTCTGGCGTATCCACAAGCACCTCCCCACCTAACGCGCGCAGGTCTCGCGGCATAGCGTCGCCAATGCGCAGCGTAAAGCGCGATGCTGCGCCTCTGTTCTCATACACCTTCACGTCGCCAGAGTGCGCCAATCGCAGACGCTGCGCACCTACTACGCTCTGCGCAAGGAAGCTTCCATCGCTCTCATCAATGCTGCTGATGCCATTGATCACCAGCCCAGCAGCGCTCGGCGTGAGCACGAGCTGCAGGGGCATGCGCGGCGTACCCCAAGCAATGCGTGCGACAAGATAGGGTGTGACAATTTGTTGCGCGATCACGTCGAAGCGCAGCTCACTGCCATCGTTGAAGCTCACCGTCGCGCGCGCCAACGCGGCGCCCGCATTCGCCTTAGGCGCGAGAAACACCAGCCCGAGCGCCGTAGCGGCAAAGGGCTCAAGCGACACAGCGCGCGTTTGGGTCAAGGGTTGTGCTAGCAACAGGTCGTAGTAAACGCCATCGAAGAAACGATCGGCGGTCTTGTCGGCGATCACGTAGCGCACGGCCATTGCGTCGAGCCACGCATCGGATGGAACGGTCGCAAGAAATTCGCGCAGGCGCCCATCCACACCGCCAGTGGGCAAATCGGCGAAGCGTCGCACGAACGCCACGTAGCGGCGCAAGGGGAGCAAGCCGCCGTCATACCCATCCACGCTATACAGTCGGTAGAGCAGCGCCAGATTGGGCGAGAGAATCTCCTTGTGCTTGCTAGCGATCAACCGGTCGTATAGTTCGTCCGCGCTGAGCTGCGCACTGTAGATCAGCTCCTGTTCTGCCTTGTCGCCGGGGTCGAAAAACAGCGAGGAGAGTGAGAGCACACGCGCGTCGGGCGCGTTCGCGCGAGTGAGCAGAAACAACGTGCTTGGGCGCAGCGAAGTAAGCGCTTGGCGGTCGCTGGCGCGCGCATACGGTTGAAATTGCGACGCGACAAGAAGCTCTGCACCGAGCAACGCGAGCGCACACCCCACTGCTCCCTTGTGCGCACGCATCACGCCGCACGCAACAAGACACGCAGCGCCAGCCGCTGCGCTTGCCAACCAACCCATCCACACCGAGCGCGGTGGAAAGACAGCGTACTCTGCCTCTGGCGAAAAGTGCACCCCCAGCACGATCAGCGCGACAACTGCCGCTGCTAAACCAACCCATGCCACCGCCAACTTAAACCGCGCACGGCGCGCCAAGCCTTGTGACAAGCGCTCGACGCCTAGTCCTACCCAGATCGCAGCGCCGAGAGCGAACATAGCTAGCCAGCGCGCTTGCGCACGGAACGCGCTGAAGCCCGGCATCCAGCGGTACAGCACGCCAAACAGCGGCGTGGCTGCCCCTAGCGCCAACACCACCCCCAGCCCCACGAGCACTAAGCCGAGCCGTTGGGCGCGTCGCTGTGTGTCTGGTGCTGTCAGTGCGCCAATGAGTGCTAAGGTCAGTCCAACGCCACCAAGGTAAGCGACGTATTCAGGGAACAGAGGATCGCCATATGTGGGCAACAGCGCGCGCCCCACAACCCACGGTCGCCATGAGAACGAAGCCGCCTCGTTGAACGACAACCCTCCAGCGCGCGCCGATTCACGCACAAGCTCGAGCGTCGGCACCCATTGCGCGGCGCTGAGCAGAGCGCCGAGCGTGCCTCCAAGCGCCAGCACGGCGAGCGGCTGTGTCGCCCTCGCAAGCCGCGCCCCAGCGCGCCAGCGCGCCAGCGCTTCTGTGCCCCCTATCACGCTAAGCGTCACAACGCTGATGTAGAGCGACTGCGCGTGACCTGCGAACACCTGAAGCGCCAGCAGCAAAGCCAGCGCGAGCACTGCGCGCCATGCGCCTGCAGGTTCAGCGCCCATCACAACCGCAGCCGTCCACGGCAACCATGCCAACACCTGAAGCTGATTCAAATGCTCGACCTGCGCGCCGAGATAGCCACCCAACCCAAACGCCAAGCCCATTGCCATCGCAGCACCGTCGGAGAGCTTCAAGGCGCACCGCGCGAAGAGCGACGCACCCCAAGCCGCGATGAGCAAGTGCAGCACGATTTGCCAGCTCACAGCGCGATCGGTGGGCAGCCAAGCGGTGAGCACGTTGAAAGGATAGAAGAAGCCCACCTGCGGATTGGCGAGGAACGGCGCGCCCATGAACGTGTGCGGATTCCACAATGGCAAGCGCCCTTCGCGCACCGCCTGTGCGGCGTAATCGCGCAGCGGGTAGAAGTAAAGCAGAAGATCACCGCGGGCAATCACGCGATCGCCGAACGTGAGTTTCCAAGTGGCGAGGACAACCAGCGCACCCAGCCCAAGCAGCGTCCAGAATGTCCAACCTCGGACACGATGCACGCGGCGAGTGTACGCGCCCCTTGCATGAGCAGCCATGCTGTGCAGCGTTGCGCCATTGCCAAGTCCAACGGTCGTTTTGAAGGCTTGCCCCCAACTTCCTGCCACAACGAAGCTTCGCCACCTTCAAAAACCACCCCGCTCGCCAGCCTGTGCCATTACAATTCCATTACCCTCCAATGAGCCAATTCACCTATGCCCGCGCTCACTCGGTTGACGAAGCGCTAGCGCTGCTCAGCGACACGCGCGAGAAGAGCACACCTCTCGCCGGAGGCACAGATCTGCTCGTGAACTTGCGAAAGATGCCGCCTTCTTTCACGCGCGTGGTGGATGTGCGCCGCGTGCCCGAAATGCGCCAGATCAAGCTTCAAGATGGGCACATCGTCATCGGTGCTGCGGTAAGCTACACTCAGGTGTCGGAGAGCGCGCTGCTTGAGCAACATGCCACTTGTTTGGCGCAAGCCGCGCGCACTGTGGGCGGTCCTGCAATTGCGAACATGGGCACGTTGGGCGGCAACGTCGCCTCTGCAGCCTCGTGGGCGGATGCTGTACCGCCGCTGATTTGCCTCGATGCGCAAGCTTACGTGTGCAGCACAGCGGGCGCGCGCACTGTGCCTGTCGCACATCTGATCGCCGCACCCCATCGAACGCACCTGCAACCCGATGAGCTGATCGCCCACTTCGTGTTGCCTGTGCCTCATCCTGAGACGCGCACCGTGTTCCTTAAGCTTGGTCGCCGCAACGCGCAAACACTCTCGCGCGTCAACCTCGCGGCTGCGCTGCGCCAAGATGAAGCGGGGCGCATCACTTTCGCGCGCCTTGTTGTTGGCGCTGTTGTGCCCATCGCCCAACGCTTCGAGTCTGTGGAGGCATTGCTGCTCAATCAAGTGCCCTCATCGGAGCTCATGACGACCGCAGCCGAGCACGCCGCGCGTGAGTTAATGCAGCGCGTTGGAAAGCATTGGGCTATCGAGTACGACATGCGCGCACTGAAGGCTTTGGTGCTCCGCGCGTTGCGCGCTTTGGTCAATACTTCGGTGCCTAACAGCGCCTAGGCAGAGGAGAAACAAGATGCAGATCGCTTTCACGTTGAACGGCAAACCGACCACCGTAGATGCGCCGCCGTACATTACGCTGCTCGAACTGCTGCGCGACTACCTCGATCTCACTGGCACTAAAGAAGGCTGCTCCATTGGCGAATGCGGCGCATGCGCAGTGATCATGGACGGAGAGCTGGTAAACAGTTGCCTAGTGCTCGCCCCACAAGCACACGGCAGCTCGGTTGTGACCATCGAAGGGCTGTGCAATGCCGACGGCAGCTTGAGTGATCTGCAGGAGAACTTCATCGCCTACGGCGCTGTGCAGTGCGGCATCTGCATCCCTGGCATGATCGTAGCCGCTGAGGCGCTGCTTGCGAAGCATCCAAACCCTTCGCGCGAGCTGATCCGCTGGGCGCTGATCGGCAACTTGTGTCGCTGCACTGGCTACCAACAGATCGTGGATGCTATCGAAGCCACAGCACAGGCTCGGCAACGCAGCGCAAGCCTACAGCCCAAACTAACCGAGCATGCGAGAACAATTTGATGAATCGAACTACGGAGGAGGAACCCATGCACACGCACCAGTTGCGCTTCGTTGGCAAACCTGCTCGCCGCGTGGACGCAGCAGACAAGGTGAGCGGGCGCGGCAAATTCATCGCTGATTACAAGCTGCCAGGGATGTTGCACG
Organism: Thermoflexales bacterium; assembly: GCA_025057935.1. Lineage (GTDB taxonomy): Bacteria > Chloroflexota > Anaerolineae > J036 > Brachytrichaceae > DRWP01. Next base: position 2,151 of record JANWUW010000072.1, on the reverse strand, counting down.
CGCGCTGTCTGCGCAGCACAGTGCCGCACGGGCGCATCGTGCGGCTCGACGTGACCCCAGCCCTGCAAGTGCCTGGCGTGCGCGCAGTGATCACCAGCGAAGATTTTTGCAACCACGGCAACTACGGCTTTCCTGTCAAAGACAAATACATGCTTGCCTATCAGAAAGTGCGCTATGTAGGCGAAGCGATCGCTGCTGTTGCAGCCGACACGCCGGAAGCCGCGCTCGCTGGCGTGCGCGCGATCATTTGCGAGATCGAGCCGCTGCCCGCAGTCTTTGACCCACTTCATGCGCTCGACCCCGATGCGCCGCAGATCGGCCCCACTCGCTCAGATGGCAAGCATCCTAACCTGCTTGCAGAGCACCAATACGTCAAGAAGGGCGACGCCGAGGCGGTGATGGCATCTTGCGATGTGATTGTCGAGGCGCACTTTGAGGTGGGGCACCAAGAACACGCTTACATCGAGCCAGAAGGCGTGCTTGCCGTCCCCACGCCGGAGGGCGGGATTGTGGTGTATGCGCCAAATCAAAGCCCCTTCATCAACCAAGGCAACCTCGCCATGGTGCTCGGTTTGCCGCTCAACCGTGTGCGTGTGATCCAGCCCTATGTCGGCGGCTCATTCGGCGGCAAGGACGACCTCATATACGAAAGCTCAGCGCAGTGCGCGAAGCTCGCGCTGCTCACGGGCAAGCCAGTGCGCATGGTGTTCTCGCGCGAAGAGAGCATGGTAGCGAGCTACAAGCGCAACACGCTGAGCATGGACGTGCGCCTCGGCGCTACGCGCGACGGTCAACTGCGCGCGTGCATCTTCCGCGGGCTGATGGACTCCGGCGCCTACGCCTCCGAAACACCGTTCACCGTCTGGCGCGCCAGCATCCACGCCATGGGATGCTATCGCTACGACGCTTGCGACGTGGACATCTACGGCGTGTACACCAACAACGGCTACACTGGCGCGTTTCGCGGCTTCGGCAACCCAGAGGTGTGCTTCGCCATCGAGCAAGCCATTGACGAAATGGCTGAGAAGCTCGGCATGGACCCGATTGACTTCCGCCTGAAGAACTGCCTGCGCCTTGGCGACGAGACGGTACACGGGCAGAAGCTGGACGAGTCAGTCGGGCTGGCGGAGTGCCTCACGCTCGTACGACAAATGAGTGACTGGGATCGCAAACGCGCAGAGTACGCACGCCAGACCTCGACCGAGGTGCGTCGCGGCATTGGCGTGGCGGCAATGTACCACGGCATGTCGCTGGGCGCGGAAGGCGCCGACTACGCGGCAGCAAGCATCACGATCCTTCCCGACAACACGGTGGAGATCGCATCTGGGCTGACCGATTACGGCACAGGCTCGCGCACGGTATTCACACTGATCGCCGCCGAGGAACTCGGCATTGACCCGGAGCGCGTGCGCATGCTGCGTCCGGACACAAACACAGCCATCGAGTCTGGCCCGACGGTTGCCAGCCGTTCCACGGTGCTCGGTGGCAATGCCATGCGCATTGCCGCACGCAACCTGCGCCAGACGCTAGACCTTGCCGCAGCGCACCTACTAGGCTGCGACCCACGTCAGCTCATTCGCCACAACGGCGCCTACATCGGCCCGAGCGAGGAAGAAGTGCCATGGGAGAAAGTTGTCGAACACGCGCGCGAAATGGGCTTGATCCTCTCCGCGCATGGGCGATGGGAAGCACCGAAGATTCACTGGGATCATCACGCCGGGCGCGGCACACCTTACATGGCATATCACTTTGGCGCCCAGATCGCTGAGGTGGAGGTGGACTTGCTTACAGGTCTCACGCGCGTGTTAAAGATCTGGGCTGTTCATGACGTGGGCAAGGTGATCTTCCCCGAGGGTGCATATGGTCAGCTTTACGGCGGCATTGCGCAAGCACTAGGCTACGCGCTCACAGAGCAGGTCACCTACGCGGGCGGCTACCTGCAGCAGACCAACTTCGATTCTTATCTCATCCCGACTTCGATGGACACGCCAGAGATTGAAGCGCGGCTGATCGAAGCACATTACTCCGAGGGTCCCTACGGCGCGAAGAACATAGCCGAGCCGGCAATGGTGCCCACAGCACCTGCGATCGCCAACGCCATCGCTCACGCCACAGGGCGCCGCATCCGCAGCTTGCCGATGAACATGGAGC
>JANWUW010000062.1 GCA_025057935.1 Thermoflexales bacterium | reverse complement strand
ATTCCGCGCAGTTGCGCAGCCAAGCCAATGTAAAACAAGGCAAGCGTGACAACGCCGAAGTGTTCAGGGGCTAGCAGGCGCGCAAGCAGAACGGAGCGCGCGAAGCCCAGTGCTAGCGTGAGGGTTGAAGCAGCTATGGTGAGCGCAGAGCTGCGCAGCAGATGTGCCCCCAATGACCCTGCCGGCATCTTCACAGCTCGCTAGTCTAGCGTACTGCCTCAGCGCGGTTCGGTTTCGTCTCGCAAGAGATGCAGTGCCTACCACAGAATGAGTGCAGCGGGTTTGCTCTAACTGCCTTGCAACAACCGCTGCACAAACGCTGGCAGCGCGAACGCCGCGCGGTGCATCTCTGCGTTGTAGTATGTGTTCTCACCCGGTGGCAGCGGGCGCTTTAAGCCCTCAGTCCAAGGTCGGTTGGAAAGGTAGAGGAAGCCAATCCCACCACCAGGGTAGGTGGGGACAAATGTGTAGTAGTAGGCAGGATGTTGCACCAGTTTTTGCGCCGCACGAAAAAGGCTCTGGATAAGTGCTGCATCGAAGTATGGCTGCTCGCATTGTGTGACGGCTGCACCATCTGGAGCGAGTGCCTGCACCACAAGACGCAAAAAATCCTCGGAGAAGAGCCGCTCTGCCATGCCGATCGGGTCGGTGGTGTCGGCGCAGATGACGTCGAAGGTGCCTGGTCGCTCCTCAAGGTAGGCGAATGCGTCGCGTGTGACCAATCGCACGCGCGGGTCTTCCCAAGCAGAAGCAAACGTCGGGAAGTAGGTGCGGCACACTTCAACCACGCGTGCGTCGAGCTCGCACACCACAACCTCTTCGAGTGAGGGGTAGCGCAGCATTTGGGCGAGCGCACCCCCATCTCCGCCGCCGACGATGAGCGCCCGCCGCGGGGCGCCCACCGTCAGCGCGGGAACGTGGACCATCATTTCGTGGTAGCCAGCATTGTCCAGCTCGGTGAGCTGGATGATGCCGTCGAGCACGAGGGTGCGCCCGAAGAACGCCGTGTCCAGCACAAGAATGTGCTGGTAAGCACTGCGCTCCTCGTGCAAGATGCGCTCAACGCGCAGGCTGGTGCGCAGAAAAGGGTGCAATTGCTCGGTGAACCAGACGTTGCTCACGCCAATGCCTCCGCCAGCGCGGGCTGCGGCGTGAGTGCGGGCACGACCGCATGCCGATCGAGCCTCCGCACGCTCACTTTCTGCGCTTTGAACAGGCGTTGCAGTTCCTGGACCAACGGCTTGAGGTCTAGCCCCAGGTTGCAACTGAACAAGTCAATCGCGCAGTATCCATACTCCGGCCACGCATGCAGACTTGCATGCGACTCAGCGAGGAGCAGGAAACTGGTGAACCCGTGTGGGCTGAACTTGTACAGCCCCTCGTCAACGACCGTCAAGCCAGCATTACGCACGGCTTCGGCGAAAAGAGAATGCGACCGATCGCTGTTCATCAACAACGCGCGGTCGCACCCAGAGAAATCACAGATGTAGTGAACGCCGAGCTTTAGGTTGTTCATCTCTCACCTCCAACAGAACAAAGTTCTGGTCAAACCCTAACTGCCAGAGGTGGCGAAGCCGTGTGGGGCTTCATCTGGCAAGAGCCGCTATTCTCGCAGCCTCCCTTGCTTTTGTAAAGATTCTCTAGCGTCCTGAACCTTAAAATTTGAGCATGGCTGCGTTGGCTTCGTTGCGCAGTAAATCCCGACGCGTAGCATGCGTGACGAACTCTGACTCGCGGATGTCGGTGAACTGACAGCAATGCACTGCCGAAGATCTCGGGAATGCTGCTCAGCGCACCAATGCGCCTACAATCAAAGCGATGTTTGATGCGTTGACTGATAAGCTGCAGGCGATCTTCGATCGCCTGAATCGGCGTGGTTACCTAACAGAACAGGATGTGGATGCTGCGCTGCGCGAAGTGCGCGTCGCGCTGCTCGAAGCCGATGTCAACTTTAAAGTGGTGAAGGACTTCTTGGCGCGTGTGCGCGAGCGCGCTGTGGGCGCAGAAGTGCACAAGAGCCTGACGCCTGGGCAAGCGGTCATCAGGATCGTGCACGAGGAGTTGATCAAGACGCTTGGCGAAGGCGGCAAACTCAACCTCGGTGGGCCGCCGCCGCATGTGATCTTGCTAGTGGGGCTGCAAGGCTCGGGCAAAACGACCACTGCGGCGAAGCTTGCGCTCTACTTGCGTCAGCAAGGGCGCAAGCCGTTGCTCGTGGCAGCAGACGTGCACAGACCTGCAGCCATCACGCAGCTTGAGACGCTCGGCAAGCAGCTCAACATCCCTGTGTTCTCCGAGGGAACGCACACGCCGCCTCCAGACATCGCTCAGCATGGTGTGCAGAAGGCAGTGCAACTCGCTGCCGATGTTGTGATCGTAGACACTGCTGGTCGCCTGCAAATTGATGAAGCGATGATGCAAGAAGTGGAGCAGGTGAAGGCGCGCGTGAAACCAGCAGAGGTGTTGCTGGTCGCTGATGCGATGACGGGTCAGGAGGCGGTCAACATCGCAGATGCATTTAACAAGCGCCTCGGGCTCACGGGGCTGATCTTGACCAAGGTGGACGGCGACGCGCGTGGCGGCGCGGCAATCTCCATGCGCGCTGCAACTGGCGTGCCGATCAAGTTTCTCGGCACTGGCGAGAAGCCTGATGCGCTCGAACCGTTTCATCCTGATCGGCTTGCCTCGCGCATTCTCGGCATGGGAGATGTGCTCACGCTGATCGAGCGGGCGCAGCGCCAGTTCGACGAAGCCGAGGCCGCGCGCGCGGCTGAGAAGATGCTCTCGGCGCAGTTTGACCTTGAGGACTTTTTGCATCAACTGCGCCAAATGCGCAAGATGGGGCCGCTCCACGAGCTGCTTGGGTTGCTTCCTGGCACGCGCCAAGCGCTGGCGCAGATCACGCCTGAGATGACCGAGCAGCGCCTGAAGCGCGTGGAGGCGATGATCTGCTCAATGACGCTGGAAGAGCGGCGCAATCCAGAGATTTTGAATGCCTCGCGCAAGCGGCGCATCGCGCGCGGCAGCGGCACTAGTGTGCAAGAGCTGAATCAAATGCTCAACCAGTTCCGCGAGGCGCAGCGCGTGATGAAGCAAATGGCGAGCAATCCACGCTTGCGGGCGCTGCTAGGTCTGGCGCAACGCGCGCGACCGAAATCGTGAAGCAGCGCTTAGCGCTTTGCGCGCGCGGTGATGAATTGGGGCTCGACGTTTTCCACGCCCGAGAGCTGACAAAGTTTGTCAAGGTTGCACAACGCGCGCGCAACGTTGCCGTGTGCGTCGCGCACCCAAGCTGCGTTGGGCGCATACACGATCACCTCATCAATCACGTAGCCAAGCTGCCGCAGCGCAGCCTCAAAGGTATGCGCGCGGATGCCTTCTCGGAAGCGCACAAGCACGCGCCCAGTCGGCACCGCGATCAGCCCGTCCAACACATATACTGCAAGCGCATTCGCCATTGAAGCGCCAGGCGCGCCGCGATACACTGAGAGGCGCTCTGCTTCTAGCTTCATGACCGGCTTGCGCTTGGGGTCGAGCGCGGGGTCGCCGTCTGGCTCAGCGTAGAGGTCAGGGACGCGCCGATAGAAGAGATCCGGATGTTGGCGGCTCGCGCACACTTCGGGTGGGAACTCGCTCAAGGCAGGCATCTAATGCAACAATGATATCGCCGCCGCTATAATTGCGCAAGCCAAACGGGGATGATCGGTTTCGACGGACGTTATCGTGCCCGGGTGGCGAGCCGAGGTGCGCTCCTCGTTAATCAGCGCGCAGCACGGAAGTGCGAAGAAGATCAACTGGAATGCTGTTCCGATGGCTGCTTGATGCCGTCGGCAGCATCCGCAGCGATGATGACTGCGGCGTCGCGCATTGCCCCTCGCTGGCGGGCGATGCAGCGGCGTGAGAAAGCCAGCGGGCGCTCCGCCGAGGCTCGTAGGCGGGCCAGGGCCGGCTGATCGCCGACATGACGAGCTGGCGCGCGGCGAACCCTGTCGCTGGGGATGCCGCGCGCGAGACGCAAACAGCGACTACGCTCGTAGTCACTCGAGGGCGAGGCGTTACGGACCCGGGTTCGATTCCCGGCATCTCCACAGACAATCACAAGGGGCAGGTGCTAGCCACACCTGCCCTTTGTGCTGTTCAAGCGCGGCAGCTACAGCCGCCGCCGCACCCGCATCCGCCCGAGGTGCTGGTCGGCGCGAGGGAAATCGTGCTTGCGCGCGATGTGCCGTTGCTGACGCGGCTGCTGAAGCGCGAAGGCAGACGCTGAGTGCGGCGCGTGCCGCAGTGAGGGCAGCGCGGGCGTGACCTCTCCTGCGCCGTGCGCACTAGGCGCTCGAAGGTAGCGCCGCAGCCCATGCAGCGGTACTCGTAGAGCGCCATGATTCAATCGCGCCAGTTGCCGGTCTCCCACTTCTTGAGGAAGACGTCGGCTTGCTCTGGTGTGGTGACGAGGTCGAAGCCAGTGTCCACGAACGGCGGATACTCCTTCTTGTTGACGACGATGTCGTACAGGATGCCTACGGCATCGTAGCCCCAGCCGTAGAACTTCTGCCCAATTAGCGCATGCACCAACCCTTGCTTGAGCAGGCGCAGCTCGTTCTCGAGAATGTCCCAGGCCACGGTCTTCATGCCGCGCTTAGCTGCCGCTTGGAACTTGGGCATGGCATTGATGTCGCCGAAGAGCGGCCAAGCGCCTGCCATGAAGTAGCCCGCAAGGTCGGGGTTTGCCGTCAGGCGGTTTTCGACGACCTCGACGCCCTTCTGGATATCGTCGTAGCATGGGTCGGTGGCGACCCACTGCAAGCCTGCGGGGTCGGCAACTTCGCGGAAGGCTTTGATGCGCGCTTCGAGGTTCTGGGCGCCGGGCACGCCTGTGAGGATGGCGTAAGTCTTGTTGGTGCTGTCCTTGAGCAGGTCAACCATGACCTCGGCGGCTTTGCGCGCTGCAGCTTCGTTATCCAAGCTGTAGAAGGTGATGCGCTTGGAGTTCGGCGAGTCGGAATCCCAGGTGATGACCGGAATGCCGGAGTCCATAGCGCGGTCGATCACGGGCTTCAGCGCGTCGGGGTCGTTGCACGAGATGCCCATGCCGTCCACTTTGCGCGCGATGGCTGCATCGAGCAGCTCGGCTTGCTTCTGAGCGTCGGCGGTCTCCGGCCCGACCCATTCGACAGTGATGCCCAACTCCTTTGCCTTGTCCATCGCTCCGCGGCGTGCCACATCGAACACGGGGTTGTTCACCGCCTTCGGCGACCAGACGAAGGTGAGCGGCTTGGCGCCAGCTTGCGGTGCTTCAGTGGGCTGTTGCGGTTGGGGTTGCTGCTGCGGCTGCTGCGGTGCTGCAGGCGGCGGAGCAGCGCAGCTTGCCAGTGCGACAGCGCCTGCGGTCAGACCAGCAGCGCGTAGGAACTCACGGCGAGAAATGCGCTTGTTGTTCATTGCTTGTCCTCCAACAACAGGGGTGGATAATGGGCGAACACCAGCGCCCAATTGGGCTTATTTAGCACAACTTCGTCGATCGCGCAAGTGACTTCTCACAGGCAGGCGGCGATTTATCTCTCAGCTTCGCCGTTGGCGCAGGCGATCGATCAGCGCCGAGAGGAGAATGATGCCGCCGGTGAACGCTTGTTGCCAGTAGCTTTCCACGCGCAACAGCACAAGCGCGTTGTTGAGCACGCCGATGAGCACTGCGCCCAGCACAGCGCCAAGCACAGTGCCGCGCCCGCCAGAGAGGCTCACGCCACCGATCACTGCCGACGCGATCACATAGAGCTCATAGCCTAGCGCTTGCGTAGGTGCGGAGACGCCCAATCGCGCCACCACGAGCACGCCGCCAACACCTGCGAGTGTGCCGCACAGGATGTAGGTGAGCCATTTGATGCGGTTGACTGGCAAGCCAGTGAGCACAGCGCTAGTCTCATTGCCGCCGATGGCATAGATGTACGTGCCCCACACATGGAACGCGAGGAACAGCCCCACAAGCACCGCGAGCACCACCATGAACACCACCGGCACTGGCACCGGCCCGATGAAACCCTGCCCAAGGTTGGTGAACTCGATGGGAAAGTTGCGCACGGTCTGCCCGCTAGTCAATCCCACAACAATGCCGCGCACAACGCCGAGCATGCCGAGCGTGGCGATGAACGGCACGATGCGCAGCTTGACCACCAGCAACCCGTTGATCGCGCCGACCAGTGCCCCGGCTAGCACCCCGAGCATAAAAGCGATGACTGGCGGCAGCCCGAAGCTGGGCAATTGATAGGCAGTGGTGCCGCCCAAGCTCACTGCCATGGCAGCAACTAAGCCGCTGAACGCCATCGTCGAGCCGACCGAGAGGTCAATCCCGCCGGCGATGATCACGAGCGTCACGCCAAGCGCGGCGATGGCAATGTCGGCATTGTTGCGCAAGATATTGAACAGGTTGCCGGGCGTGAGGAAAACATCGCTGCTCTGCGAGAGCACCGCGCTCAGCAACAGCAGCAGGATCACAATGCTCGTCTCAGGGCGCTGCAGGACGCGCCGCCACAACGCTGGAGGAGACGGAACTTCTTCAGGTGTGCGTTTCTTCTCCGCAACAATGGGTGTGCTCATGGATTCACCACAGGCTCAAAAGATTTGCCGCTCGCAAGCGCGAGCACGCGTTCTTGCGTCGCCTCGGCGCGCGAAAGTTCGCCGGCGAGGCGCCCTTCGCACATCACGAGGATGCGGTCGCTCATCGCCAGCACTTCTGGCAGCTCGGAGGAGATCATCAGGATCGCCATGCCGCGATGGGCAAGCTCATC
>JANWUW010000040.1 GCA_025057935.1 Thermoflexales bacterium | reverse complement strand
GCCCTCCTTGCGGTTAGGCTGCCGACTTCAGGTGTAGCCAGCTCCCATAGTGTGACGGGCGGTGTGTGCAAGACCCGGGAACGTATTCACCGCACTATGGCTGACGCGCGGTTACTAGCAACTCCGTCTTCATGCAGGCGGGTTGCAGCCTGCAATCTGAACTGAGGGCAGTTTTCGGGGATTAGCTCCGCCTCGCGGCTTGGCGACCCATTGTTCCTGCCCATTGTAGCGTGTGTGTAGCCCTGGGCATAAAGGCCATGCTGACTTGACGTCGTCCCCGCCTTCCTCCAGCTTATAGCTGGCAGTTCCGCTAGACACGTGTAACTAGCGGTGAGGGTTGCGCTCGTTAAGGCACTTAAGCCAACATCTCACGACACGAGCTGACGACAGCCATGCAACACCTGTGCCGGCTCCCTTGCGGGTCGTTCCCCTTTCGGTTCACTACCACCGGCATGTCAAGCCCAGGTAAGGTTCTTCGGTTAGCATCGAATTAAACCACACGCTCCGCTGCTTGTGCGGGTCCCCGCCAATTCCTTTGAGTTTTAACCTTGCGGCCGTACTTCCCAGGCGGGATGCTTAACGCGTTAGCTTCGGCACTGACCGATTGATTTCGGCCAACACCTAGCATCCATCGTTTACGGCTAGGACTACCAGGGTATCTAATCCTGTTTGCTCCCCTAGCTTTCGCTTCTCAGCGTCAGGAGTGCCCCAGGAGGCCGCCTTCGCCACGGGTGTTCCTCCCGATATCTACGCATTTCACCGCTACACCGGGAATTCCACCTCCCTCTGGCATCCTCTAGCCTCGCAGTATTGGACGACCTCTCCAGGTTAAGCCTGGAGCTTTCACGCCCAACTTACGAAGCCGCCTACAAGCGCTTTACGCCCAGTGAATCCGGATAACGCTCGCCACCTACGTATTACCGCGGCTGCTGGCACGTAGTTAGCCGTGGCTTATTCTGGGGATACTGTCCTTGCTCATCTCCCCAAAAAGGAGTTTACAACCCGAAGGCCTTCATCCTCCACGCGGCGTTGCTGGATCAGGCTTTCGCCCATTGTCCAATATTCCTCCCTGCTGCCACCCGTAGGTGTCTGGACCGTGTTTCAGTTCCAGTGTGGGGGATCGTCCTCTCAGACCCCCTACCCGTCATAGCCTTGGTAGGCCGTTACCCTACCAACTAGCTGATGGGCCGCAGGCCCCTCCCAGCAGGCCCTTGCGGACTCTGATCCTCGCGGATCCTTTTGGGTATTAGCCCCGCTTTCGCAGGGTTATTCCCTCCGCTGGGGTAGGTTCCTACGTGTTACGCACCCGTTCGCCACTCCCCTTGCGGGGCGTTCGACTTGCATGGGTTAGGCACGCCGCCAGCGTTCATCCTGAGCCAGGATCAAACTCTCCGTAAGGCTAATCTAGCGGAGAACACACCTCCATGCGCTCTCCGCTCTTGTCCTCAACAGAGACCCGAAAGCGTTCCGCTTCCTTGCCACTCTTTAGTTGTTAAGGTGCTGCCTTCCGCTGCAAGCACTGATATTCTACAAAGCCATGCACGCTTGTCAAGATGCCAACGCGCGCTTTTAAGATGCTCTCTGCGCTCTCGACAGGGCGAGCGCAGGGCATGAAATCATATACAACTTCGCGTTCGCGTCAAGAGTCATATCCCCTTGACAAGCTTAAATTTTGTGCCTGCGGCGCACCCCTGCGCGTCTGGGCTACAATTGCGTTACGGCATGTCACATCCTTGCGCTTCGAGCAAAACGCAGGTGCTGACAGACCCCTACAACTTCCGCAGCCCGCCGCTGCTCGTCGTGCTTTCCGGCCCATCAGGAGTAGGCAAGGACACGCTGCTGCGCCGTCTTAAAGAGCGCGGCTATGACTTCGCCTTCGTGGTCACAATGACCACGCGACCCAAGCGCGAGCATGAAGTTGACGGGGTTGACTATATCTTCGTCAGCAAGTCTCAGTTTGCGGACTTGATGGAAGCAGATGAATTGCTGGAGCACAGCCTGGTCTATGGAGACTACAAAGGCATCCCCAAGCAGCAGGTGCGCGCAGCCATCGCCAGCGGCAAAGATGTGATCATGCGCCTCGACGTGCAAGGCGCAGCGAAGATCCGCCAGCTCATCCCGCAGGCCGTGACAATCTTCATCGCGCCGGAAAGCGAGGAGGAGCTCGTTCGACGTCTGCGCGAACGCAACACGGAAAGCGAGGAGAGCCTGAAGTTGCGCATCGCTACCGCGCGCGAGGAGATGAAACGAGCTCACGAGTTTGACTTCATCGTGGTCAACCGCGCCCATCAACAGGACGTCGCCGTTGATCAGATTATCGCGATCGTGACTGCTGAGCGCTGCCGCGTGGGACGGCAGCCAATTGTGTTGTAAGCGCGCCACGATGCTTCCAACCGTCAAGCCACGCTATACATGGGCCTTCCTCGTCGCCAATCTGGTTGTGTTTGCTGTGCTCACCCTCGCTGGTGGGTCGGAGAATCCAGTCGTGCTGATTGGGTTTGGCGCGAACTTCGCCCCGCTCGTCAGCGCCGGCGAGTATTGGCGCTTGATCACGGCGAACTTCATCCACATTGGCGTCGTGCACTTGCTGGTGAACAGCTACGCCCTCTACGTCGTTGGGCAGCAGGTCGAAGCCTTGTACGGCCACGCGCGCTTTGTAATCCTCTACTTGCTCACTGGTTTCTCTGGCGCAGTGGCGAGCTATCTGCTCACGCAGGGTCTCTCGGCAGGAGCCTCGACCTCGCTGTTCGGCATCTTCGGCGCGCTTGGGGTGTACTTCTACCGCTACCGCGATCTGTTTGGCGAGCTGAGCCGGCAGCAACTGATCCAGATGGGCTTCACGCTGCTGATCAACATCGTGCTTGGCTTTCTGCCCGGCAGCCGCATTGATAACTGGGGACACCTCGGGGGCTTGATCGGCGGCGTGGTGTTAGGGTGGTTTCTCTGCCCGCGCTATCGCCGCACCGATCCCTTCCTTGCAGCGTTTCAGCCCGCGCTGCGTCAACGCGCCGAGCTCGCCAATGATTACTTCACCGACGCCAACTCCTTGTGGCGGCAACTGCCCGCGGTGCTTGCGTTCATCGCAGCCCTTGTGGGGCTGCTTGCTGCAAGGCGCCTGCTGTGAATTCAACGCCCTGCAAGCGCCTTTTCGATGGCGCGTTGGAAGGCGATGTAAGGCTGCGCACCCACCAGTGGCTCGCCGTTAATGAGGAACGAAGGCGTGCCGCGCACGCCAAACTCCTGCGCTTCGCCGAAATCCTCTGCGACGCGCGCGCGCGTGCTGCCGTTCTTTAAGCAGGCAGCGAACGCCTCCACGTTCATGTTTAGCTCGCGCGCTACTTGTTCCAGCGCTTGCTCCACAACGCCCCGATCGGCGCCGAGTGGAACGCGATCCGAGAACAGCGCGTTGTGGAATTCCCAGAAACGCCCCTGATCAGCGGCGCATTCTGCTGCCTCTGCTTTTAGGCTCGAGGTCTCTCGAAGCACAGGGAAGTGCTTATACACAAAGCGAACCTTGCCCGTGTTCACGTAGTCCTGCACGATCCTTGGGAACGTTTCCTCGTAGAAGCGACGGCAGAAGCCACATTCGAAGTCGCTGTATTCGACGATGAGCACAGGCGCACTCTCCTGCCCTTGCGCGTTTGCAGCGCGCACCGCGATCTTGGGCGCGAAGGGCTTTGCGTTACTCGGCTGTGCCTGAGCGGTGGACTGCGCAGCCTGCTGTTCGCGCAGCGCTTGGGCTGCGCCTTCGCGCGCTGCTTGACGCACAATCTCTGGATCAACAGCCGCGCTGCGCGGCGTCGCACTCATGACGGCGAAAACTAGAGCTGCTCCAACGAGCAACCCAGCGACAAATCCACCGAGCAACGGAGCAAGACGCGACGGCGGCGCTTCTTCCGAAGGGAAGGGATTCGGCTGTATTTTCATCGCCCAACCTTTAGATGCACCCACGCAGCGCGTGGTTGTGCCAACAAGCGTTCGTAGAGCTGAGTGTACTCACGCGCGGTGCGCTCGGTGCTGTAGTAACGCTCGATCTCATGTCGCGGGCGCACGTAGCGTTCACGATGTGCATACACGCGCAGAATCGCCTGAGCCAGCGCCTCGGCGTCACCAACAGGCACAACTTCGCCCATGCCAGTGGTCTGCACCGGCACACGCACCCCGGGCAGATCGCTGCAAATTGAAGGTGTGCCGCACAGCATGGACTCTACTTGCACCAAGCCAAAGGACTCAGTGGCGTTCAGGCTGGGCAGCACCGTGAGGTCACACGCGCCGAAGAAGGCGCTCAGCGCGCGCCCTTCTAGCGATCCGAGGAACGTCCAATGTTCGCCAAGTGCCTCAAACTCAGGTTGCAGGCGCCGCGCGTAGGCTTCCTCGCCCAGCACATTGCGGTGAGGACCGGCGAACAGCACGCGCGCGCTAGGGTGCGTGCGTCGCACAATGTGCAGCGCGCGCACTAACACCTCCACACCCTTTTCGCTCGCCAGGCGTGCTGCCATGCCGATCACAGGTCCGCCTTGCACGCGCCACTGTCGGCGAAACGCGGCGATCTCCTCGGCAGTGGGCATCGGCATCTCGACTGGCGGTGGGATTACTGTGAGCTTGTGCACGTAGCGCGAGAGAAAAGGCGAGTGATGCGCGTAATCTTCGGTGTAAGTCACCACGCGCTCGACGAGATCAGCGGCGACGCGGTTCGCCAGCGCGATCACAGGTTGCGCTATGGCGTTGATCACACCAGCGGGCAAGCGAATATCGCAGTGGTAGGTGAGCAGGCTCGGCTTTCCGAAGAGGCGCGCGTTGATTGCCAAACCAGCGCCATCGAACTGCGGCAGGTGAATGTGCACGACGTCGTGCACCCGCATCAGCCTTCGCGCTAGCACGCCGAAGGTGGGCATGATCACCCCTTTGCTCACGCGCATCAGCACGGGCGCGCGCACTACGCGCACGCCGTGCAGCACTTCTCCTAAAGGCAATACACGGTCATATTGCGAGGTGAGCACCGTCACTGTATGTCCTGCTGCTGCCAGCGCACGCGAAAGCCGCTCGACGTAGATCGTCAGCCCGCTGATGTGGGGGCGGTAATAGGTGAGCAACTGCAAAATGCGCATGGTGCTTCACACCGCCGTGCGCGAGGCGCGCAATTGTCCAAACGAGAGCCCAACCTGCGCCAAGCCGATCAGCCCGAGCCCGATCAAAGCGAGCTGCTGCGAGAGCGACCACACGAACACCAGCGCCGTGGCACGAGTCTCGTCCACGCCGAATGGCAACACCAACGCTGCCTTGGCAAAGAGCTGCACAGGTCCCAACCCGCCAGGCGCTGAGGGCGCAGCTCCGCCGAGGTTAGCTGCCACCATCATCAAGCCAGCTTGCTCAGCGCGCGGCGGCAAGAACGCGCCCATCATGATGTAGGCGAGCAGCCACGTTGCTGACCACACACCTGCTGTGCTCAACGCCACAAGCGCCCAGCGCCGCGATGAGTTCACCATGCGCAAGCCTACCACGAAGTCGCGGTAGCGCTGCACCCAGCGTTCAGCATGCAACCATGGCAAGCGCTGCAACGCCCAGCGCAGTGCTTGCTCCACCCACGCTGCTCGCCACACTACCACGACCAATCCCGAAAGTATGCCAAGCGCGAGCCCACCACCCACTAGCGCTGCGCGTGAAAGTGCCGCGTCCATCGGCACGAAGAACGCAAACCCCGCGAACATCCCCACCACTGCTATTAGGTCTAGCAGGCGCTCGACAACGATTGACGAGAGTGCCGTGCTAGTGCTGATGGACGAGCGCTGTCCAATGACCAACGCACGCCCTAGCTCGCCCACGCGCAGCGGCAACATCATGTTCAACATGTAGCCAACGTTCATGGCATGGAACGCTAACGCAAACGGCACTCCTCCCATCAGCACCGACCACCGTGCTGCGCGCACTATGAGGATGAGCAAGAAGGCGAGCGTGGCGGGCGCAAAACGCCACCACTCCATGAGTCTCAGCGCCTGCCCAAACGCCTCGAAGTCCACATCGCGCAGCGTGAGGTAAAGCGCCACAACGCTGATTGCAAAGCCGAAGAGAATTCGCCAGCGCATGGGCGTGGATCGTAGCGACGTTGAGGGAAACGCCAAGCACAACTCACACAGAGTGCCGCCAAACAAAAAGCGCGGTGGGTAAATCCCCACCGCGCTCTCAGCTTCTGCGCTGCCTTACGGTCGGCGCACAATTGGCAGATACAGCTTGTAAGCAACTACCTCCACCGTGCTGCTCAGGTTCAGCCCAGTGTCGCTGTTGTCCACAAACACCTTCGGCGAGAAGGTGACCGTGCCCTCCAGCACCTGAACGCGCACTGTGAGCTGCACAGTGTGCAACGCACCACCTGCCAGATTGCCCGACCACGTCAATGCGTTCAAGCTGGCATTTGGCGCAAACACACTCTCAGCTCCGCCCTCGCCAGAGAGCAGCAACGCGCTGCCGCTGAAGAAGTTCCCGCCACTGTGCGACTCATAGCTCGTGCCGCTCGGCACCGGCACGTAGATCAGCACGTTGTTGATCTGTGCGGCGCTAGCGTTGGTCACCCCGATCGTGTAGGTGATCAGATTACCCCTGCGCACGACGTTCAGCGCCTGCGTCACCGTGCTGAGCGTGCCAGTGAGCGGTGCAAGCGAGGCTGGCAAGTTCACGTAGGTCGCCTGCGCCGAGGCGAAGCCCACGCCGCTGACCACAGCGAACACATTCTCGATGGCCGGAACGAGCGAGGTCAGCGCAGCCGTCACGCTGCCGCCTGCACCAGTGTTGCCGCTGGTCGGGCTAAACGTGCCTACGCTGGCAAAGAACTGCACCGCCACGCCCGGCACGGGGTTGCCGTATTGATCGGTGACCGTCGCCAACGCCGTGCTCTGGCTGATGCCGTTGGCAAAGATAATGCTCGGCGAGAGCGTCAGCGTCACCGCAAACGGCGCGCCCGGCGTGAAGGTCACCTGCGCCGTGGCGTTCAGGCTGCCCACCGTCGCCGTCACCGTCGCCACACCCGCCACCGTCGAGCTCAGCGAGTTGACCGCTTGCCCGTTGGTCGTGTTGGCCGTGGGGCTGCCCAGCGTGCCCAACGTGGTGGCGAAGTTCACCACAGTGCCGTCAGC
>JANWUW010000022.1 GCA_025057935.1 Thermoflexales bacterium | reverse complement strand
GCTAACCTGCAATGCTCGCGCGCAAATGCACGAGAAGAGGTCTTGCTGCCAGAGGAAGCAGGAGTTGAACAGGCGTTCGTTGAGGGTGCGAAGAAGCAGATCACTGTCAATGCTTACGAGCGAAGCGATAAGGCGCGCCAGAAGTGCATTGCGCACTACGGCTTGAACTGCGCAGTTTGCGGCTTTAATTTTGAGAAAGCGTACGGAGAGATTGGCAAAGGCTACATTCAAGTGCATCACATCGTGCCGCTGAGCAGCGTTAAGAAGGGATACAAGGTGAACCCTATCAACGACCTGCGCCCTGTGTGCCCTAACTGCCACGCGATGCTTCATCGCCGCGATCCGCCATACACTATTGAGGAACTAAAAGCCATCCTGAAGAAGCAGCGAGCGAGAAGTCGCAGACCGTAGTCACAATTGCAAAGCGTGCTCGGAGCACCATCGATCGCACTGCGCTTGACACACCACACCGCTTGAGCTATACCTCGCCTCTGTCGAGGCAGACCATGGCAAGCAAGACACGCCCTTGGTGGCAAACCGCTGTCTTCTACCAGATTTATCCGCGCAGCTTCGCAGACGGCAACGGAGATGGCATCGGCGATTTCCCGGGCATCCTCTCCAAGTTGGACTACCTGCAATCATTGGGCATCGGCGCGATCTGGCTCTCGCCGCACTTCCCGTCGCCGAACGTGGACTGCGGCTACGACGTCGCGGACTACGTGAACGTCGCTCCTGAGTATGGCACGCTTGACGACTTCAAGCGCTTCTTGCATGAGGCGCACGCGCGCGGCATCCGTGTGCTGCTCGACTTGGTGCTTAACCACACCTCAGATCAGCATCCCTGGTTCATCGAATCGCGCAGCAGCCGCGACAGCCCCAAGCGCGATTGGTACGTGTGGCGCGACCCAGCGCCCGATGGCGGCCCGCCGAACAACTGGTGGTCCGTCTTCGGCGGCTCCGCGTGGACATTCGACACGCACACCGGACAGTACTACTACCACTTCTTCTTCAAAGAGCAGCCCGACCTCAACTGGCGTAACCCTGCTGTGAAAGAAGCCATGTGGGAAGCGGTGCGCTTCTGGCTAGACATGGGCGTGGATGGGTTTCGCCTCGACGCCATCGGCACCATCTACGAAGACCCAGCCATGCCGAATCATCAGGGCAAGCTCTCGCAGCTCGACGTGTTGCGCGCGTGGCGCGAAAACCTGCCCGCGGAGCAAATGCAGCAGCTCACCGCCGCCATGATGGAAACCTTCCGCTACCAGTTTGGTCAGCCCGAGGTGCACACTCTGATGAAGGAGCTGCGCGCTTTGCTGGACACCTACCCTGGCGACCGCGTGCTGATCGGCGAGGACGACGACATCGCCTACTACGGCAACGGCAACGACGAGCTGCATCTCGTTTTTAACTTCCCCCTGATGCGCACCAATCGCATCACGCCAGCGTTTGTGCGCGCTAACCAAGCCGAGCGGTTAAGCAAGCTGCCGCCGGGGGCGTGGCCCTGCAACACACTGGGCAATCACGACGTCTCACGCATGCGCACTGCTTTCGGCGACGGCGAACATGACCTCGCCATCGCGCGCGTGAACGCAGCGCTGGTGCTCACGTTGAAGGGCACGCCGGTGCTCTACAACGGCGAAGAAATCGGCATGACCGATCTGATCCTCTCGAGGCTGGACCAACTGCGCGACAACCAAGCCATTAACGCCTATCACGCAGCCATCGCCGATGGCGCAACGCCGGAGGAGGCGCTAGCGCTCGCCGCGCGCATCTCGCGCGACCGCTGCCGCACGCCAATGCAGTGGGCAAACGCGCCCAATGCCGGCTTCAGCCCTGAGGGCGTGACCACATGGCTGCCCGTCAATCCGAACTACGCCGA
>JANWUW010000019.1 GCA_025057935.1 Thermoflexales bacterium | reverse complement strand
AGATCGGCGACATGGCGCTCGCCAACTTGCACAGCGAGCTGGTGCTGCCCAGCAGGGAGGTCGAACGGCAAGCGCACGATCACGCGATCGCGCACCAACATGTTTGCCCGCCATTGGCTGAACGGGAGAGCGCCCATTGCTGGCGAACCTCGGTAGAGCCAACGCAGCGCCTGCGCGTTGCGAAGCTGCACGGCAACAGGCGTCGCGCCGAGCTGCTCCGTGCGCTCAGCGCTAAGCCAGCACAGCTCGAGCATGAAGCGCTCGCCTGAGCGCAGCAGAGGTGGTAATGGCGCCCAGCTCAGCAAGCGCACCGCAGCAGAGCCACGCTGCTCGATAGGTGCAACATCATGGCAGGGCGAAACTGCCGCTGAAGGCGACGCGAGGCTCGGCTGGACAATCCCCGCGTCAAATGTCGCTTCAAGCCCTGCGAAGCGCTCCTGCGCATCCAGCCGCGGCAGCCGCTCCATGGTCTCGGGGTTGAAGAACCCTACACCGAAGCGATGCCGCAGCGGCGGCACTCCGCTGGGCAAGGGTACTGTGATCTGGTCGATCACAATCTCGCCCACAGTCCACTCGCCTGTCGGGTAGTGAAATGGGTTGGCGCGCCCCCACTCGCCCAAGACAGGATGAAAGAGGCGCACCACAGCTTGAAGCGCAGGGTATGGTGCGAGGATCTCCCACGTCACTAAAGCAACGCAGCGCTCGCCTGCGCGGCACTCGCCAACAGGTTGAACCGCGCGCACGCCGACCACGTGTGCGAAGTCAGCTTGGATAGGGCTCAGCGCGCTGCGCAGCGCGCGCACGGCCTCTGCGCTGAGCGTGACTTGCTGAGCGACTACGGCGCCATTGTGCGCTCGCAGTGGCTTTGCTTGCCAGCGCGTCGCCACAGCTGCAGGCCAAGGCGCTGGCGGCAATAGCCAGCTCGGCACGAAGTAAGTCGCCGATCCGCTTGGGGGCAACACTAACGACGCGCCGCCCGTGATCCACTTCGCTCGAGAGTAGTGTCGGGCAAGCGCCGCGACAGTGGGATGGCGGTAATGCTCTGAGAGGATGTAGGCCGTCGTCGAGCGCAGGTCAAGCGTGTCAAGCGCTCGCGCGATCACTGCCATGTCGCCGTGGTTCTCCCTGAACAGCTCGGGCGAAGCAGCCCAGCTCACGTAGCGCTGGCGCGTGTAAAGCATACCGAGTAGAGCAAGCGCGATGAGCAGAGCCGCGTAATGCCGAGCCCGCGCTGGAGCTGCGCAAAGCCGCGCCAAGCCTTCGAGCAGCGCCGACGCGCCCATCGCCGGCAGGATCGCAATGAAGGGATACACGCCGATCAGCCGCAGATTGCTCGGCGTGATCTCGCTCGTGGCGAGCGCGCTCGCTAGCGACATGACGAGCAGTGCGGCGATAATGAGCAAGCGCGCGCTGCGCTGCTCGGGATCACCAGCGCGCCAGCGCAACAAAGCGCCCAAGCCGACGACGAACAACACCGCGCTGATCGGGTCGAGCAGAGGCGTCCCCGGCAGATTGAAGCGGATGTATGGATCGCCATAACCAGGCAAGAAGAAAGCGCGCGCGACCTTCAAAACCCCATCGATCGCGCTCTCGAGCGTGGGCGCGGCGACTTGCGCGATGCGCACGGTGAGCGCGTGTGGGCGCTGCACGAAGAAGATCGCCAGCGGCGCAACCACTGCAGCAGCGCCAGCAAACGCGGCAGCAAGCCTGCGCAACGCCCACCACGCGTGGGTTTGCCATGCCCACAAAGCCAGCGCAAGCAAGAGCGGCAGCGGAAACAAACGCGCTGCAAGGTACGTATGGAGCACAGCGCCGCTGAGCACGCCTCCTGCAACAAACCAGCGGTAACGGCGCATGCGCATCGCAATCCACAATGCCGCTACCGCAAGCGACTGAAACAGGGGCTGAGCGATGGCGCGAAACCCGTAGCGGCTGAGCAGAAGGTGCGGGAAGGCAACTGCAACGCCCAACGCTGCCAACGCCGCGATCCACCGCGCCTGTGGATGTTTCCCAAAGAGAGCGCGCGTCGCAGCAAAGGCAGCCGCGACGGTAAGGATGCCAACCCAAGCAGCCGTGAGCCGCAACCCGAACACGCTGTCGCTTCCAAAGCACAACACCAGCGCAGCGAGGTAGTGAAACGCCACCTCGTGTCCCGTGTACGCCTCGATGAAGATAGGTCTGCTGCCGCCAAAGGCGATGTTGCGCGCCAGAAGCAACATCGCTGCCTCGTCGTAGTGCAAGCCGATTTCCGTTTCAGCCAACCCCCAGAGACGCAGCCAAGCCGCAAGAAGCAACACGAGAGCACCCAGCATTACCGCTAGGCTGCGGCTGCGCTTCTGCTCTTCATTCGACATGTCGATGCGTGGCGCTTGGATTTTAGGCGCGAGAGCGCGCTACGGAGCGTTCTGACGGCGATGGGGCAGAGAAGCAGCAGGCAGGCGACTGACGCGGCTGAGCATGCAGCGCGCAGCGTAGCGCCATTGACTGACTTGGCGACGCACGGGAGGAAGGCGCAGCAGCAGCAGAACGCCCACCACTGCGCCCCACAACAGAGGCTCTGGGTGCCCGAGCAGCGACTTGACCAGCAGCGCAAAGTGCAGCACGGCAAGC
>JANWUW010000104.1 GCA_025057935.1 Thermoflexales bacterium | reverse complement strand
TGGCGCGTCATTGCTGCGCTTTTCGTTCTCTCGGCATGTGGTGAGTCGCCAGAGGCAACGCCGATAGCCCCTTCGCCCACCACTCCCGCGCTCCAGCCCACGCCTATCATAACGCAGCCCACTGCCCCGCCACAGCCTGCGGCACCCCTGCCGACAACGCAAGCCCCCGCGCCCACTGCTATGCCGAGCAGCCCAATGGCTGGGCAAAGCAGCGGCGACCGTTGCGGAAACCGCTACCAGCCTCTGACGCAGGGCAGCATGTGGGTGTATCAGGCACTCGGCACACCCCCAATGGTCTTCACGCGCACTGTAGCTCAGGTGGAGGGCAACCGTGCAACGGTCGAAGACAGTTTTGTAGTCGAGGGAATGACGCTGCGACGCGCAGACACGTGGTTTTGTGACAATGGCGCAGTGACGAATCTCGCTCTCGGTGGGATCGCCGGCGTGAACGTGCTCGGCGCGGACATGCGCTTCAACATCAAACGCCGCGAAGGTGTCTCGCTCCCCGCCGACCCGCAACCAGGCACCCAATGGTCGCAGGTCATTGAATACGACGGCAACATGCAAGTCGTCGGACAGAACATCACCACTGCGAACACCTTGCAGAGCACGTGCACCGCAAAGGGACTGGAGCGGGTTGAGGTGCCCGCGGGGGTTTTCGAGGCGCTGCGTGTGGAGTGCAGCGCCGAGATCCGCAGCCAGATCAGCATGGAAGGCGCGCCGCCCATGGAAAGCCCGATGAGCGTGCAGGACACAAGCTGGTATGCCCCCGGGGTCGGCTTGGTGCGCTCGCGCTCGTTCTCGCAGTCACGCGGCGAGAACGCATTCGCCAACGTGAGCTCCACGGTGGAATACGAAATCGTCCTAACCCGTTTCGAGCCTGCACGATGAGACACAGGCTCCCCAACCTTGGAGGTTAAAGACACATGGTGATTAGAGCTTCTCCTTCGCATCTGAAGACCAGGCGCTTCCAACTCGCTGGATTGGTGGGCATTTTGCTCGGCAGCCTAATCCTGCAACCCAACGTCGCTGTGCGAGCGCTGCCGCTGCCGCCCCCGTCACCTGCATACTCGGTTTTTGTCATCACCGCCTTCAAGCACATCGCTACGCCGGAGACGTTGCGCGCCAACCAGACCATCCTCGACCACCCCGCGACCAACGGGCGCAGCGACATCTTCTTGTTCGTAACTGCAGACTACGGCAACGCCGGACCCTATCACGAGAAACCTGTGGGCGTGTGGTACGACGGCAGCCGCTGGACGATCTTCAACCAAGATCGGACATCTATGCAGGCAAATGTGCGTTTCAACGTGCTGGCGATCCAACGCACAGAGGCGAACAACGTCTTCATGCACGTGGCGCGCCCCGAGAACATCAGCGGTCACATCACCGTCCTCGATCACCCGCAACTGAACGGCAACCCTAATGCGCGCTTGCTGGTCACGCCGAATTGGATAGGCACCTACAACAACAACAGCATCGGCGTGTGGTACGACGGCAGTCGCTGGACGATCTTCAACCAAAACTTCCAGCCGATGCCCAACGGAGCCGCCTTCAACGTGCTGATCTGGGATGCAATCTACGAGGTCACGCTGCGGGAGGAGACCGGCCTCAACTGGTTCCCCATGGAGGGCGACACGCGTGCCAGCACTTTTGTCTTCGTAACGCAGAATTGGCGCGGCGTTTACAACGACAACGAGGTCGGTGTGTGGCATGACGGTGGGCGTTGGAACATCTACAACCAAACGCGCCGCCCCATGCCGCGCGGCGCGAGCTTCTTCGTGCTCACGCTCAACCCAACACCTCCAGATGTTCCACCTCCCACTCCAACCCAATCGCTGCTAACGCCCACATCTCCTCCACCACCAACGCCTACCTCGCCATCTCTACCTGAGCCCAGAGTAACACTGCCACCGATATTGCCCACACTGATTCCACTGCCGACCTTCCGCCCCATACCTGCTGTGCCCACTCCCATCCCGTTACGACCTGCACCACTCCCCGCGGAGACGCCAGGAGTAGTGTGGTTGCCAGAAGAAAGCACAGTGGAAGTCGTGCTCGAAGGAGGCCCAATCTGCCCCTATGTGTTGGGTAGGGCAGGATTGCCTGGCGGGCGCATCGTGCGCGGCGGGCGAGACTACAACAGCGGCGGGCCATTCCGTGGAGGCGATCCTGTGCGCGTCAAGGGCAGGGTCGAAGTGGTGATTGGTGCCTCCGGGCGTGTCGAAGCGATCATTGACTTCGAGGTAATCGGGCGAGATGCACACCTCCAGCAGCGATTCGTGCTCCCACTGCGCAATCTCGATCCCATCCCGCCAGGCGCTACACTTGTGCCACCCACTGTTTCGGAGTTCGATGCGTCTTTGCGGGCTGCGGGCGCTGAATTTGGTGCATGCAACGATGGCGAACAACACGAGATCCGCATCACAGAGGGACCCGTCAGCCGCATGGTGGTCATCGCCGACACGGGGGGAGACGATATTAGCGACGATGAAAACTGCGGCTGTGACACGAAGATCGTCAGCCTCGAGTTCAGGCCGCTAAGAGTGCGCTCTGCGGGCATCCCAGCGTTCCCGGCGCTCCCCAGTTTGCCCCAAAACGCTGTGCTCGGCTGGGCTGACCTGCATGCCCACCCCGCAAGCCACCTTGCTTTCGGAGGAGCGGGGTTGTTCCACGGCAACCCAGGCTTGGCGCTGGCGTCATCGAATCCGCTGCGGGACCTGCCCGCCTGCAGCCCAGACAAGCATGCAGGGTTTGACGAAGATCCAGTGCGCCACGGGACACGTCAAGCCATCATCCGCGGGTTGGAGAGCACGCGTGGCTTTAGTCATGGTAGCCAGGGAGCCCCAACATTTGAGTCCTGGCCGCACGCGCTGAGCCGGACCCACCAGCAAATGCACATCACGATGATCCGCCGCGCTTACGAAGGCGGCATGCGGCTGATGATTGCTTCGGTCACTGACAACCAAGCGCTAGCCAATCTCTGGTTCGTGGGCACACGCACAGGCATGCGAGGACCGGACCCAAACCGCGAGTTTCAGTCCGCAGTAGACCAGATCCGCTTCATCCGCGAGATGGCACGCGCCAACAACGACTGGATGGAAGTCGTCCTAACCCCCGAACAAGCACGTAACGCCATCCGGGCAGGCAAGCTGGCGCTGATTCTCGGGGTGGAAATGGACTCCCTGAGCCTTGAGCAAATCAGAAGGCTGATCCGCGAGCATGGTGTGCGCAGTGTGATCCCCATCCACATCCCCGACAACCCGAACTTCGGCGGAGCAGCTGTCTACGACGATCTCTTCAACTCTCTCAACGACTACTTGATCGGCCGATTCTTCAGGGTGGTGGGGGATGAGCAACTGAACTTCAGGCTGCATCGCCCGCGTCGCATTGGGCCCGTGGACCCAGGCACTAACTTTCTACAGTCCTTTTTTGGTGCTTACGCTCCAAACGACATCTCGGACGATGAGTGGCGTAGCCTTGGCTACGACCGCGTTCGTGGCGGACACCGGAACGCCCTTGGACTAACAGCGCCCCAAGCCATTGAAGCACTCATGGCTGAAGGCATTTTGCTCGATGTGGCGCATATGTCGCAACAGTCCACCGAGGACACATTGCGCCTCGCGGAGCGATACGGGTTCCCTGTGATCAACACCCACAGCGGTCTGCGCGACCAAACGCGCCGTCCCGCTCCGCATGAAGTCGTCTCTGAGCGCGCGATGCGCTTCGACCATGCACGGCGCATGGCGCGGCTGGGCGGTGTGCTTGGGCTTGGGACGGCGGAGGCAACAGCGGAGGGGTGGCTGGCGAGTTACGCAGAGGCGACGCGCGTCCTAGGCACACCGGGGCGCGTTGCCTTCGGCACTGACTTCAATGGGCTCTCGCCTCAAATTGTCGCCAGCGGTGGGCGCGCCACGCGCTACCCGCTCAGCTACTTGTCTGCCGTGATGCCCAGCGCACGCATCGACAGCCCCTTCGTTCTGGGAGAGAAGACTTTCTCGTTCAGCCGCGACGGGCTCGCCCACTACGGGATGTTCCCTGAGTTGCTGCAGCGCTTGTGGGATCTCGGTCCTCAGGGTCAGGCTGCAGTGCGATCTCTGTTCCTCTCGGCAGAGTTCACACTGCAAGCTTGGGAGCGCGCACGCGAGGCAGCTCGGCGCATTAGAGCAACAGAAGTCAGCGAGCGGCGTTTCATCACCCTGCGTCCCCATGGCGAGATCTGCCCAAGCACCGCTACAGGCGGCATCATCCGTAGAGGGGGAACCGATTTCGGGGGAGCAGTGAACGTGAGCGGCGAAGCCACAGTGGGGTTGGCGGAGTTCGGCGAACGAACTCAGCTTCTCCTCACGCTGGTGCTCAATGCAGAGGGACCTAGCGCTAGGTTTACCCAGCGTTTCGTCATTGAATTGCCCACGAGCGATCCCATCCCTCGCGGGGCGCGCATTGTCTCGCCAACGACCTCGCGATTCTCGAGAAGAGGGCTACCTGCTGCAGGCTTTGAGATCGGTGCTTGCAACGAAGGTCGTGAACACACGATCGATGTGCCAGAAGGCCCCATCCAGACGATCAAGATGATCGCCGACACAGGGGCAGAGGACATCAGCACTGATACAAACTGTAGATGCGACATGAAGATCACGAGGATAGAGTTCAGACCGATCGAAATCGAGGTGCCGCGGCGTTGAACCCTCTGCAGAAGCAGCCGAAGAAGGCGCAGAAGCAGCTCCGGAAGGCGCTTCTGCGCCTTCTTTGCTCTCTAGCGTCGCCTGCTACAATCGCGCGCCTTGAGCCATGCGTGAAGTCACCGTCGCCGTGGTGCAGATGAACACGGCGCTCGCTGAGCCAGATGCCAACCTCGCCAAGCTGCTGGATTTCATCCGCCGCATCTGCACTGAGCAGAAAGTTGATCTGATCGTTTTTCCTGAGTTAGCAACCACTGGCTATGAGTGCGGCGTGCGCTTCACTCAACTAGCCCAGCGCGTGCCAGGCCCTTCAGCCAACCTCGTAGCGCAGCGCGCCAATGAGTATGGCGTGCACGTTGCCTTTGGCATGCCCACCAAGGAGCGCGTGGAAAGCATCTTGTTCAACGCGGCGCTCCTCGTAGGACCCGAGGGGGACGTCGTCGCGCAATATCGCAAGATCCACCTGCGCGGTGAGGAGCAGATGCTGTTCCGCCCCGGCTTCCGCCTCGAGCCCATCGAGACACCGTTTGGGCAAGTGGGCTTGCAGGTGGGGTGGGATTTGTTCTTCCCAGAAGGCGTGCGCAGCTTGTGCTTGGAGGGTGCGGAGATCATCGTGGTGTGTGCAGCGTGGACAAGCGACCGCGCCGAAGAATGGCGCACATTCGTCTCAGCGCGCGCTGCCGAGAACGCTTGCTTCATCTGCGCAGCGAACCGCGTCGGCGAAGAGCCAGCAGCTACCTTCGCTGGCGAGAGCATGATCGTCGGCCCACGCGGTCAGGTGATCGTCGATCTCGACGAAACCACTGAGGGCTACATCCTCGCCAAGCTGAGCTTGGACGAAGTGCGGCGCGTGCGCGAAGAGACGCAGATCTTTCAGACGCGCCAGCCCTTGAGCTATCGCACGCTCGTCAAGCGCTATTGAGCGCGGTCAAAGTTTCACCACTTCTCCCTTGCGCTTCGCGCTTTTCTTGATCGCCTCCCACAGCTCTATCATGCGCAGCCCAACCTCGGGTGGAGTTGGGTTTTCGATCTCGCCGTTGCGCACACGCAGAAACGTGTGCCAAACGCCGCGGTCGGGCGGCAATTCAACGTCGCGCGGGCTCGGCTCGTCCTTCATCTGCACGCGCAAGTAGCCGCCCCAAACGCCCATCTCGAGCATCCCGTTCTCGCACCAGACTTTCATGTCGGAACTGGTGACTGGCGCGGCCCCACAGCCGTGCACGGTGATCATCGCGCCACTGCGGCTGCGGGCAATGGCTGCGGTGAGGACGTCCACGGGGTAATCGAGCTTGTCCATGAACGCCGCTACTTCGCGCACCGGCTCGCCCAATACATCCGCCACAAGGTTGAGCAGGTGAGCGCCGGTGTCGAACATGAAGCCGCCGCCGCTGATTTTGGGCATCTGGCGCCACGTGCCGCGCGAGAACTGCGCCCAGCTTTGCCAAACAGCGACGTGAATCCCCAGAATGCGCCCCAGGCTGCCATCGCGCAGCATTTGGCGCGCGCGCTCCATTGCCGGCGACATGCTAGCGTTAAACGCCACCGCTAACAAGCGCCCTGTCTTGTCGCGCACTTTGATCAGCTTCTTGGCTTCCTTCACTGTGATGGTCATCGGCTTCTCGACGAGCACATCTTTGCCCGCCTCCAGCAGCGCCTTTGCTTGCGCGTAGTGCTGGTTGTGGGGCGTGATGATGAACGCTGCGTCAATGCGATCGGCGCGCTTGCGCAGAAAGCGCTCAAAGTCCGGCTCATTCGGGGGCACAGGCTGCCCAGCCGCTTCGAACAGCTTCGCCGCTTCGCGATATTGCTTCGGGTCAGGTTCGCACAACGCAGTGATTTGGGTGGTGTCGCTGTGTTGCGCGAGGATTTGCTTGATGTGATAGCGCGCCATGGCGCCAACGCCGATGATCCCAAGACGACAAACTGCCATGACCTGCCTCGTGTGAAGGGGTATATGCGTGCGCAAGTGTACTCGCCAGCAGCGGAAAGGTAGAATCACGCTTGCGCTTGATGAAGCGATATGCACTGCGCACTGCGCTGGAGAACCTCGCCGTCGTTGGCGCTTTGGCTCTGGCGGCACTGCTCATCGGCAACCTCATCGCTTTCGCCACTTCGCGCAACCGCCTTCCCCCACAGACGCGCATCAACGATCTCAACGTTGGCGATATGACCGTGGACGAGGCGCTGCTGCGCCTCAACACAATCATGCGCACCCCGATCACAGTGCGCCTCGTTGACGACGCCGAGACGCTCCTGCCGACAGCGATTCAGTTCCAAGTGAACGAAGTCGCGCTGCGCGTGCAATTGCAGGCACTGGTGGAACGGCACAGCCGCATGGATGCATTCCCCGCGTTTGCGCTTCGGCGCAACGCCGAGCCGATTGTGATTGAGCCGCGCTACCAGTACGACGCCGCCCAGCTCGAGGCATTGGTGCGCACGCTCGCCGAACGCATCGACCGCCCGCCGCGCCCCATGAGCGCGGACCTCGACGCGAACGTATTGCGCCCAGGCGAGGACGGCTTAACACTCGATCAGGCGGCTGCCTCCGCAGCCATCCTAGCGGCATTCGCTTCGGCGCAACAGCGCACAGTCGACCTCCCGATTTACAGCGTGCCTGCAGCGATGCCTCCCACAGCGTGGCTGCAGTCGCCGCTTGAGCAGCGCTTGAGCGCCTTCTTCAGCACCCCTAGCCGCCTCGCGGCTGTGTTCGTCAAAGACCTGCGCACTGGTGAGGAGTTCTCACTCAACGCAGACGTCGCTCTCTCGGCGCAGGGCTGGTTGCGCATCGCGTTGGCGCTGTACGCCTACCACGCGCTCCCCTACCCGCTAAGCGCAGAAACAGCAGCACAGGTGCGCGCCTTGCTCGCGCAAGACGACGCAGATGCCGAGCGCGCGCTGCTTACCGCATTAGGTGAAGGCGATCCGCAGCGCGCGCTGCTCGCGTTTAACCGCTGGCTCGCACAGATTGGGCTGCGCAACACCTTTCTCGCGGCATTGCCCGACGACGCAGCGCCGATGTTCACCGCCATCACGCCCGCAAACGCGCGCGGCGATGTGAGCGCGAATCCCAGCCCGCGCGCTCAATCCACCGCTGCTGAGGTGGGGCTGCTGCTGGAGATGATCCAACAGTGCGCAGAGAACCAAGGCCCGCTGCGTCTCTTGTTTGAAGACTCGCTCGAACCCGACGCATGCGCCGAGGTCATGACCGCGCTGGCGCGCGCGCCTGCAAGCGGCTTGCTTGCTCAAGGCAATGTGCCCGTCTTCGGGCGCACCACATGGGACGAGAACAATCACGGCGACGCAGCGCTGGCGCGCGCTGAACATCCTTGGGTCATGGTGGTGCTGCTGCACGACAAAGCTCCGCTCGACGGACGCGAGAGCGCCACACTAATCGGGGACGCATCGCGCTTGTGCCATGCGGCTTTCCTCGGGCAATTGCCCGCGCTTGCCTTGCCGCCCGAGCTGCCGCGTTGAAGCCTGACTCAACGGCAAAGCATCTCGGCGGTGCGCAGCAGCTCCTCCGGCAGCGGCTTGGTGCGCGAAGTGGCCTCTGCAAGATCGACCAAAGTCGTCTGCGCGCCGCGCAGCGCCACCATCTTGCCAATGCCACTGCCATCGAGGAGCGACTCTACCGCGCGCACGCCCATGCGCGTCGCCAGCAGACGATCAAACGCGCTCGGCGTGCCGCCGCGCTGGATGTGACCAAGCACCACCTCGCGCACATCGAACTTGTGGTCGAGCTTCTCGTTGCAGAGATACTCCATCAGCACACGACGTCCCGGCTTCCACCCTTCGGCAACCATGATGATGCAATGAGCCTTGCCGATGCGGTAAGACTCCACAATGGTCTGCGCCACTTGCTCCAAAGTGGCGGGGCGCTCTGGGATTAGCGCCATCTCCGCGCCGCAGATGATGCCGCTCGCTAGCGCGAGGTAGCCACATTCTCGCCCCATCACCTCAATCAAGAACGCGCGATGATGGGACGTTGCGGTGTCTTTGATGCGCCCCACTGCGTCGGCAATGGTGTTCAGCGCAGTGTCCACCCCAATCGCCACGTCGGTGCCGTACTGGTCGTTGTCGATGGTCTTTGGCACGCCAACCAGCGGGAAGCCCATCTGATACAACTTGTAGGCGCCTGCCAGCGACCCATTGCCGCCGATCACTACTAGCGCTTCGACACCAGCCGCGCGCAATTGGCGCAGCGCTTGCTCGCGCCCCTCGACCGTCATGAAGCGCTCGCTGCGCGCAGTGCCAAGAATGGTGCCGCCCTTGCGCAAAATGCCAGCGACCCCGCGCGAGGTCAGCTCGACAAACTCGCCATCTATCAGCCCTTCGTAGCCGCGCTGCACGCCAAGCACCTCGCAGCCATAGTGCAGCGCCGTCCGCGTCACAGCGCGGATACAGGCGTTTAACCCTGGGACATCACCGCCAGAAGTCACTACGGCGATTCGCTTCATCGCAGTGTTACTCCTTTACTGCATCAGATGATTTGCACAGCGCTCCCGGCTTCCGTGCGCCGCACTTCAATACGGCGCGGGAAAGCCTCCTTCAGCTCCTCGATATGCGTAATGACGACGATGCACTCGAACTCATCCTGTATGGCACGAATGGCTTCGACGAGGCGCTCGCGCCCTTGAGCATCTTGAGTGCCGAACCCTTCGTCAATGAACAGCGTCTGCAACCGCGCGTTGGCGCGATTTGCCAGCAAGCGGCTGAGCGCGATGCGGATGGCGAAGTTGACGCGAAACGCTTCGCCGCCGCTGAACATCTCATAAGCGCGCTCGCCCAGCTCGTCGGCAATGCGGATCTCCAGCGTCTCCGCAGTGTCGCCGCGCTGCGTTTGGCGCTGGGTCTCGAAGCGCACGTGCAAGCGTCCATCCGTCATGCGCCCAAGCAGCTCATTCGCCATGTTTTCCAGCTCCGGCAGCGCGCTTTCGACGATCATCGCGGGCACGCCATTCTTGCCGAACGCCGTCTGCAGGCTCTCCAGCAAGGCGCAGCGCGTGCTCAGGGCTTCGATTTCCTGCCGAAGCGCTTGTGCGCGTTGGCGCTGCGCTATGCAGGCGTGCACGCGCTGCTCCGCTCCAACAAGCGCGCTCTGGGCATTGAAGAACGCTTGCTTTGCGCGCTCCAAGGCTTGACGCCTCTGCGCTTCAGCCTGCAGGTGTCTGCGACACTCATCAAGCTCCGCGTTGATCTTCTCAACCTCAGCTTGCGCGCTGCTGTGGCGCGCCTCGATTTGCCTCATGTTTGCTTCAAGCAACTGAAGCGCGTTGCGTTCTGCTTCGATTACAAGCGCGGCGCGTTCCAGCTCCGCTTTGCGCTGCTCGAAGGGCTTCAATGCTTGAAGCTGCGCTTTGAGTTGCTCGTAAGTAGTTCGATCGAACGCAAGCGCTGCTAGCTCGGCGTCCACTTCGCCAAGCTTGGCGCGGGTCTCCTGCTCGTATGCCTCGTGTGTAAGGCGCTGCTCAACGTCGCGCAGGGCAGCCTCGATGGCTGGCAGTTTGGCACGCGCTTCTTCGGCTTGCGCAATGCGTGCCTCCAGCGCGGCTACCTCGCGCTGCAGCGCCGGACGTTGTTGCTGCAAACGCTGGCGAAGCTCCTTAAGCTGTTGCTCGAGCTGTGCACGTTGTTCGTATAGCGCTTTAATCGTGCGCTCGTTGGCGCGATACTGCTCAGCGCGAGCGCGCCCTTCAGCCGACCAGTTCTCGCGCAGTCGCTGTCGTTCTTCCTCACTAAGCGTGCGCCCACACGTTGGGCACGCCGAACCGACGCCGTTGAGCGCGTCTAAGCGCGTCTTCAGTTCTTCCATCTCGCGGCGCAGTGCCTGGTTGTGCGCTTGAAGCTCCGCCACTTTCTGCTGTGCGGCGCTGAGCGCTTGTTGCGTTGCATCGAGGCTCTGCTCATCTGCTTGCAGGGCGTCAAGCTGCGCCTTCAACTTGCCGAGGCGCTCACGCGCAGCCGCGTCGTCGGCGTAGCGCAGCAGCTCATCGAGCTGGCGGCGATGATCGTCGCGTTCCTTCTCGAGCAAGCGCCGCGCGTTGGCGAGATGGTTCTCGAGAGCGTGCTTGCGACTGGTGAGGTCGTTGATCTGCAGGAGTTTCTCGTTGAGCGCGTCGAGTTCTCCCTGCACGCGCTGCAGCTCGGCATACCCTTGTTCGATGGCTTCGCGCTGCGCCAGCACTGATTCAGCAGTTTGAAGCAGCTTCGCGTGCGCGGCGTGTTGGTCTCGCACTGCTTGCAGCTCCTCCGCGATCTGGCGCAAGTGCTCCTCTGCGCGTCCGCGCTGGCTCAACAGCTCACGCTCACGCACGCGCCAGCCTTCGAGAGCGTTCCATTCCGATTGTGCTGCCTGCAGCGCATCATGCGCCTTCTGGTGGTCGCTGCGCGCTTGTTCCAGCAATGCCTCGTACTCTGGCAGGCGGTCTGCCTCCTGCTGCGCGCGCTCTAGCTCAAGGCGCAAGTGCGCCTGTTTGGTTTCGGCTTCGATCAAGGCGCGCTTGGCATTTGCTTCAAACGTCTGCCAGATGCCGAGGTCAAGAATCTCACCCAACAGAGCTTTGCGCTCGGCGGGCTTCTTCACTGTGAACTCATCAGCGCGCCCTTGCTTGAGATATGCGGAGTTGATGAACGTGTCGTAGGTAAGGTTGAGGGTGCGGTTGATCTTCTCCTGTGTCTCCGCCATGCTATCGCCGGAGAGCTGCACCCATTCTCCATCGTTGTTGCGCACGAAGAAGTCCAGCGTGCCGCTCGAGCTAAAGGTTTTGCCGCGCGCGATGAGGCGGCGCGTGCGCAACACGCGATACACGTGCTGCCCCTCGCTGAACTCAAATACCACGCGCATCGCATCTGCGCCTTGGCTGATCAGCTCGTCGTCGCGCCGCGCGCGCGCGCGACCCCACAGCGCCCACGTCACAGCATCGAGCAGCGTGCTCTTGCCAGCGCCGTTCTCGCCTACCAGACAGACCACGTGCAAGCCGCGCAGGTCGAGCTGTGTGCATCGGCGATAGGACATGAAGTTCTCAAGCTCGAGATAGAGCGGGATCATGGTTCGCGTCCACCTGAGCAGAAAGCAAGCGCCAAGTCGGCTCGATGTGCCCGTCTTCGTGCAGGCACAACACACCGACGCGTGCGGACTCTTCAGGCGCGCGCTCGCCTAGCGCACACACAGAGCCGGGGTTGAAAAACAACACGCCGCCATGCCACACGGCGCAACTGCGATGCGAGTGACCGAAGATCACGATGTTGGCGTCGCGCGGGCGATACACCGCCAAGCGCGCGATCAGCAAGCGGTTGATGCCGCCGGCTTGGCGACGCGCCTGCCAGCCTTGCACCTTGTCCACCAGCGAGAATCGGAAGCGCAAGTGACCATGCGTCATCCAGATGCAGTGCGGTCCGGCGCGAAAGCACAGGCTGAGCGGCAAGTCTTGGTCGTGCGTGCCAGTGCTGTACTGCCAGTGCAAGTTGCCACGCACAGCGTACGTTGGAGCAATGCGACCAAGCTGCGCGAGGATCTCAGGCGACTCCAAATCGCCTGCGTGCAGGATCACATCGCAATCGCGCAACAGATCGAGCACTTGCGCTGGGAGCGCGGGAAGGCGATGCGGCACATGCGTGTCAGCAACGACCCCAATGCGCTGCCAGCGTGGGAGCACAATCGGCGAGTCGCAACGCACCCTATCCACAACGCGCCTCGATGTTACCATCGAGCCTAAGCGCGCATGACCACTGTCCTAGAGACCATCCTAGAGCACAAGCGCAAGGTTGAGCTGCCGGCGCGCAAGCAACGCGTTTCGCTTGCCACAGTCCGCATGCTTGCCGAGAGCGCGCCCCCTTCGCGCGATTGGGTGGGCGCGCTGCGCACTGGCACGCACGTTGCGCTGATCGCCGAAGTGAAATGCGCCTCACCCTCCAAAGGCGTCTTCGCGCCACAGCCATTCGAGCCGCTGCATTGGGCGAAGCTCTACACTGAAAACGGTGCCTCTGCGATCAGCGTTTTGACCGATGAGACGTTCTTCAAAGGCGCTCCAGAGCACCTTCAACAAGTGCGCACAGTCACCGAACGCCCGCTGCTGCGCAAGGATTTTGTGATCGACGAGTATCAGGTGTACGAGGCGCGCGCATGGGGCGCCGACGCTGTGCTGCTCATCGCCTCCGCCCTCGACGACGCGCAGCTCGCAGCGTTGCACGCTCTCGCGATCGCGCTCGGATTAGCGCCATTGGTCGAAGTGCACACTCCCCACGAAGTCGATCGCGCATTGCACATTGGCGCGCGCGTGATCGGTGTGAACAACCGCGATCTGCGCACTTTTCGCACCGACCTG